>JAAYZB010000251.1 GCA_012515085.1 Acholeplasmataceae bacterium | reverse complement strand
TAACTGTCATTTCTTTTAGTTCAACCGATTGGGAGGTGGAGAACCAGGCATATGTGGTTCCAGCTGTAGCAATGAAAGCAAATATGATAACAAGAGCAGTCAAAAGTAGTTTTTTTTGAAGTTCTTTCATCATATTACCTCACCCTCCCTTTTTGTATATATTAATTGATTTACACCATAGATCTAAATGTATCTTTTTCAAACAAATAAGACTCGGTTGTTGCTGGTTTGCTTGTTTGCTTGAAAAAAACACCCCCGAAGGGGGGGCACAACTAGCGGGCTAGTCGTGCCCTTTCTTTTTCGTCAATAAACTATTAGGATCCGATAGCAATATCGAAGCTGATGTCAAATGCTGACGCAGCGATATTATTGGTGGTTTCCGCATCCCAACCTTCAATGTATATTCTGAAGGTAAGAAGTGTTGGGGTTTGATCAACTAAAGAAGCAATTGTCGTAGATCCAACTGTTGAATCAGTAACGGGAACGCTGATGCCACCAGTGCCGAGTGTGATTTGGGAAATACTATTAAACTCAGTCGTCCCAATTATCGGACTATTAATTGGGTTAGTTCCGGCATCGCTACTATATCCTGGCAAAGTCGAAATAAACGCGAAATCGTAGTCTGGATCCTTCCCGAAGATAAAAGCAGAATCAGCATCTGTTCCAAAAGTATAGGTGTATTTCAGATCTGAATAGACTCCGCCATTATGATCATCATTGGCCCATACAGCGATTCTTACAGCGTTCACAACATCTGATGATCCGCCATCAAGAGTAACAGACAAATTATTTAGGACTATATTTTTTGGATTTCCATCAGATGATTGTAGGTAGACCCAGGCTTTAAACTCAATGAAATTCCCAAGCGCGTTGTTTTTGTCAGAATCCGCTGCTACTAGGTCGCGAACAAGGTTCGTGTTATCCGAAACCATTGTGTTGAGAGCTTTAGCATTTTTTGATGCGTAGCCGCTTTGTAGAGCAGTTACTGGGAAGAGATTGTAGCCCGATAAAGTCCCATAAACCGACTGGATGTCTGCAAGAGTCAAATAACTAGAGTAGTTAGCTGGAACGCTCAAGTCAACTGATTCCTTAGGAGCGGGATACGTTGCTCCCATTCCATCATCAGCAACTCTAATGAGTAAGTTGTTAGCTGCGCCGATATTCAATGTCATTTCTTGAACTTCATTGGTTTGGGTTGTGGTGAACCATGCAAAGGTCGAGCCAATCGTGGCGACCAATGCGAAGAGTAATACTACTGCGGAAAGAATAACTTTCGTTTTTAGTGCTTTCATTTTATTTCTCCTTTCCTTTATTGTTACAGCTATATTATAACATTAATCTTCTAGATTAAATATTCGGATGCTTCAAAAGAAAATGGCATTTTAACATTGATTGGACTGAAAAACGAATGAGAAATACCGACCATTCAACGATTGCGGAGTGAATCGTATCAATTGGCTCATTTGTATTTTAGATCGGCAATTGCCAAATCAACCACTTCAGTGATATAATTCAACCGAAGGCTTTCGATTAGGATCCCCTGAATTCCGAATGAGAGGAGAGCCGAGATGATCTATTTTGATTATGCTGCGACCACACCAGTCGACGAACGGGTGTTGGAACGCTTTGTAGATATTTGCCGGCGCTATCCCGGCAATAGCAACTCTTCGCACGCTCTTGGAATAGCTTCCAAAAATCTTGTCAGCGATGCTCAGAATCGCATTGCTGCCCATTTTCAGCTTGATTCACCGGATATCATCTATACCAGCGGAGCCACCGAAGCAAATAACTTAGGTATCATCGGATATGTCACAGGACCCCATTATCCCGGAAAACACTTGATCACAACGGGATATGAACACAGCTCGGTCACCGCCTGCTTCGCGAAATTGGCTCAAGCGGGATATCAAGTCGATGTCGTGGAGTCCGATCGTTATGGTAAAGTAGATATCAATGCCCTCGCTCATTTGATTCGACCGGACACTCTTTTAGTATCCATCGGCATCGTCAACGGCGAAATTGGGATTATTCAAGATCTTCCTAAAATTCAGGAAGTACTATCACATCATCCGAACACATTATTTCATTCCGATGTGACCCAAGCAGTGGGAAAATTAAGGCTCGATCTTTCCAATGTCGATTTGGCAACCTTTTCTGGACATAAAATATATGGATTAAAAGGAATTGGCGCACTCATCAAAAAAAAGAATATTGTGTTGAAACCCCTGTTCGTAGGCGGGAAAAGTTTGTCTTCATCTCGGCCAGGCACTCCACCGGTCCCCTTAATTCATTCATTGGCGGATGCACTCGACAACGTTTATGACGAGTATGATAAAAAACAACTAAAAGTTAGAAAATTGAGACGATTGTTAATGCAACGATTGAAAGAGATTCCCGAATCGTTATGGAATAGCAATAAGTATTGTGTACCGGAAATCAACAATATCAGTTTCATGGGACTGAATGCCAAAGTCTTGCAAGAAACTCTTAGTCAACAGGAAATTTATGTATCCACTCAAACAGCTTGCGGTTCAGACCTTGACTTTTCTGCTCAAGTCTTTCGTTTGACGAACGATGAAAAAAGAGCTTATAGTAGCATTCGAATTTCTCTTTCTTCCCTGAATACTCCCGAAGAAATCAACCGATTGGCTCAGGCGATTCAGGAGGCGATTCGATGACAAAAGTCGTTTTGATTGGCGCAATTTGGTGTTCCAGTTGTTTGATCATGCGTCCACGATGGGAGAAATATTGTCATCAACACGGCATCCATCTATTAGAACTGGATGTTGATGAAAATCAAGATATCGTCACTAAGTATCATCCTGGGGCAGTCCTTCCCGTGGTGATTATTTTTGATGACGAACAAGAAATCTGCCGATATATTGGAGAAAAAAGCAGCAGAGAACTCGAACGAATATTCCGGGAGATGCCCTGATGAGAGCAAGCAAATATGGCATCATATTCCTTTTTATTGCTGGATTGATATCTTTTTTCCCAGTATTGACACACGCAGAACAATCAATAAAAGCCTATTATTTTTATAACGAGACTTGTTCTCATTGTCACGAAGAAGCGCTTTTCCTTGACTCGCTCAAGGATGAATATGAAGAATTGGACCTTGTGTTGTATGATGTGGTCGCATCCGAAGAAGCCCGTGATTTGTTTGATTCGGTCCGAGAGGCTTTCTTGAAGAAAAACGCGATGACACCCTTTTTAGTCATTGGAGGGACAGCCTTCATTGGCTTCTCCGAGCAAACGGAAACAGATATTCGTCAGACACTGACGCGCTATCAGTCCGAACAATATGTGGATGTCGTCGCCAAAATCATTGCAAATCAGCCCTTGCTTCCAGGCGATATCGAGGAAATTCGTTTTTCTCCGGGTGATTTTGTTACATTGCCCATCATAGGAACCGTGCCCATTGATTCTTTATCCCTGTTTCTAGGTGCTGTTGTCCTTGGTTTCGTGGATGGATTCAATCCCTGTGCCTTGTGGATTTTGATATTTCTTATCTCATTATTGATTCACCAAAGAGATCGTCGACGCATGTGGCTACTGGGATTGACGTTTCTTTTGACCTCTGCATTGTGTTATTTTATAATTATGACCGCTTGGCTTCAAATTGCCTTTTCCATCGCTGGAATCATCTGGATCCGGGTCATCATTGGCTTATTTGCTTTCGTTTTCGGATTATTAAATTTATTTCGGTATTATAAAAATCGAAAGGACCCCGTTGGTTGTTCGCAGGGAGATGTCACGAAGAGGATGAAGATTCAAGAGAGAATCCGTCATCTAATCGCCGAAAAAAACTTGTTATTCGCGATGGTTGGTATTGCGATTTTAGCGATTGGTGTGAATGTGATTGAATTATCGTGTTCTGCCGGATTGCCTTTATTATATACTCAGATATTAGCCTATAATGATTTACCTGCCTTTCTTTATTATGTCTACATCTTGGTTTACGTGTTTGTCTTTTTGCTCGATGATATCCTCGTCTTTTCTGGGGCAATGATTACGTTGCGAATCAGCGGTATTTCCGCACGATACAGCCGTTATTCTCATTTGGTCGGTGGAATCATCATGATAATAATCGGATTATTGTTACTGTTTTTTCCCAATATTATTCTTTTTTCATGATAGATACGGTTTAAGATTAATTTTTTCAAGTTTTTTTCAATAGCACGTGATGAAAACGGTTACATTCTCCAATTATTGGCACTCATTGCTTGACAGTGCTAATAGGTGTGATATAATATAGTTGGCACTCGAAAGTGTAGAGTGCTAATAATATCACATTATATAGGAGGACACATATATGAACAGCTTGATTAAAAGAAGTAGCACACCCGCATCCATACTCGACGATTTTTTTGATGATTTCTTTGGCCGCCCGATTCAAAGAAACACCACTTCCTGCATGCGTACAGACATT
>JAAYZB010000041.1 GCA_012515085.1 Acholeplasmataceae bacterium | reverse complement strand
CGATGGAGCATGACTGGTCGTTTTTTCTCACCGTTTTGATCAATGTAAGTGAGATCGAAACGTTCAGGCAAATTCATATCCAATTGAATCGTGCCACATTGCCAAATCCGATTCATCGAATCGCGAAGCTTGAAATCCAGTTTGGGTCCATAGAAAGCGCCATCTCCCGGATTGATCTTATAAGGCTTCTGGATAGCGTCCAGTGCATCTGCGAGCGCTTTTTCTGCACGATCCCAAGTCGCGATGTCTCCAATATATTTTTTTTCCGGTCTGGTGGACAATTCGATTGTATAATCCAGTTTGAAGACTTGATATACATATTCGAACAAGCGAACCAATTCGCCGACTTCTTTTACAATTTGCGCTTCTGTCATGAAAATATGCGCGTCGTCTTGAGTAAAGTTACGAACCCGGAACAATCCAGCCAATGCTCCACTGGCTTCGTGGCGATGAACCAACCCGAGCTCTCCTATTTTGAGCGGAAAATCCTTATAGGAATGCATTTCGTGCTTATAAACAAGCATACAACCAGGGCAATTCATTGGCTTGATGGCGTATTCATCATCATCGATTTTCGATGTGTACATGTTTTCGCGGTAGTTCTCCCAATGGCCAGACACCACCCAGAGATCTTTGTTCAGCATGATGGGAGTCTGGATCAGTTTATAGCCTTCTTTGAGATGAACCTGAATCCAGAAATTTTCCAATTCACGTCTCAAAATCATCCCGTTGGGCAGCCAGAAGGGAAAGCCGGGACCGTATTCGCTCAACATGAATAAATCGAGTTCTCGCCCTAGCTTTCTGTGATCACGCTTTTTGCGCTCCTCTAATTGTTCCAGATGATTCTTAAGGTCTGCTTCAGTGAAAAAGGCCGTCCCGTATATTCGCGTTAGCTGTTTGTTGTTTGAATCGCCCCGCCAATACGCACCGGCGAGCGACAACAGTTTCACGTGCTTTAGCCATTTGGTACCAGGCACGTGTGGTCCCCGGCATAAATCGGTGAAATGCGCCTGAGAATATAGCGAAATTTCTTCGCCTTCAGGTAGTTCATGAATAAGCTCTAGCTTGTAGGGGTCCTGAGAAAAAACAGCGATGGCTTCTTGTTTGCTGACAACTCGGCGTTTGATCTCCTGATTATCTGCCGACAGTTTCCCCATCACTTTCTCAATCGAAGAAAGATCGGCCTCTGTCAGCACCACATCCCCAAGATCGATATCATAATAAAATCCTTCTTCTATAGCTGGACCTACACCAAAACACGCTTGAGGATACAGACTTTTGATCGCTTCTGCCAATAAATGGGCTGCAGAATGTCGCAACACGGACAAAGCTTCGGGGTCCTCCGTGGTGATAAAGGCAATCGTTGCGGATTCATTGATTGGCCGGTTGAGGTCGAAAAGATCGTCATTGACCCGCATGACGATGCTTCGCTTTTTGAGCGATGACGAAATCGCTTCTGCAATTTCGTGCCCATTCACTCCTTTCGCAAACTGTCTTTCTGACCCATCGGGAAAACGGATATTGATCATGATTATTCCTCCTAAAATAAAAAAACGTCCTAGAAAAGGACGATGTGACTCGCGGTACCACCTTTGTTTCGGCATCAGCCGACTCTCGAACCGTTAACGCCGGTAACGGGGCATTTTCAAATGCCCGACTCCAGGGTGGTAAACAGATTTTCCGAACCGGATAGCTTTCACCGACCTATCCTCGCTTGGTGTTGGAATCAATCTGTTCATGTCCCCATCTTCGCTAGTATCATACTCTCATTATATGGAAATCCTGACGTTTGTCAAGGTGTCCGATTGGGTTTTTCACTAATCTCGAATTCTTGAGCCAATTCCCGAATCCGCTCAAAAATACGAAACGCTTTGGTTTTCTCAATATTCGACCCATCTGCCTGCATCGCTTCGATCAGAACTTTCATCTTCATATTCGACGAAAAGAAAGTCGGTTTCTCATCCAACACCCGATGTTGTAAAATTGGTCCCAAGATCTCATCGCGAACAAAAGCACTGGGTGCTTCTCCACCGATATCGTCAAGAAACAGAATCTCTGCCGCTTTCAAACGTTCAATTTTTTCTTCCAAATTTCCCGTTCCAATGGATGATTTAAGTTCTCGAACCAGATCCGGGTAATAGACAAACACGATGTCAAAACCCTTTTTGGCCAATTCATTGGCGATAACAGCCAAAATATACGTCTTTCCAGATCCATAAATCCCGGAAATATACATTCCTTTAACGTATTTTTCTCGAGAATATTCCGTCAAAAACTTAAGGATGTATCTATGAATTTCTTTCCGTTCAGGTCCAATCAAATCAAAATCGCTGAGTTCAGCATTGAATACTTTTTTGGGTACATACAATGTATCTATCCGAAATTTACTTTCATCCATGATGTTGAAACGGCACTTTTGATAAGAAAGTGCAATATCGCCATTATAATACTCGAGAACTGGAGTCATTCCGGTTGTGATAAGCTTGCAATCATATAGTCCTGGACAAACTTGACACGTCTCTTTTTGCTCCTTAAATGTGAGCAAACTGTTGATTCCGTTTAAAATCGTATCATGAGTTAGATCATATTTCATCACAAATTGCCGAATTTCCATATCTTCCAACAACGTGTCGATCGCCTCATCGGGCCGATTTTCATTTGGATATTGTTTAAGATACTCATCGATTTTTTTCATAATCGATCTCCTTTACTCCAGAGACTTGATATAATCGTCTAGCCAATCAATCTGAACATCTGGACGTTTAGGCTTGCCGGTTCTTCCCGTTCTTGGCTTCCCATCTGCTTGACTCTTTTCATATTTCGCCTTTAGATGTTTGACATAATCCATGGCTAATTCCACGTTGTCGATTTGGTTGCGTTTCCAACTCAGAGCCACTTTTTCAAAGTAATCATACCCAGGCAATGTGCCATCTTTAATCTTAGCCACGTAAGCGATCAGCACATTGATGACGCCTTCATTTAAACCAACCTCTTCAATCAGACGTTCCACGATTCGCAAGTCCGCGGCAGAAGCTTGTCCCCCTCCCATGTCTTCCAATAATGCTTTTGGAGATACCATTTGGAAATACTGGATGGGATCCGTTGGCAAATTTCGCTGAACGGGATTGGCTTTTGTGTTTTTATCCAAGGTTGAGTGAAGGGATTGTTGATGAAGTTTGTACTGCTCTCTCGCAATAATAGCCAGTTTGGCAGAGGATATCTTTTTTTGACCATCCATTGCTTTGAGATAAACATCTTTCATTTCCAGTTCATCCAACCCATACACATAATGAAGCATTTTGATCTTGTTTTTTATTGCATCGGTCAATTCTTGAGGATCAAAAAAATCGGATGGAATACTATCGGAAAACAACCGCCAGTCAAAGGATGGTTGACTCGCTTTCACTTGTTTTGCCCGCCCGTTTCCTAGCATGTTTTCTTCATTCAAGGTATCTGAAGCATATAAAGCAGGAAATACTTCATCAAAGGTTTTGGTGATCTTGTGGTATCCTTGGATATTGGGCACCTTGATTTTGAAAAGCTGGATCAACTTTTTGAAACGATTCTTAGTAACCGCCGAAAGCAAATATTGCCCCAAAATCCCATCGTTGACAAAAGACTGGGCCGATATCGGCAGTTTTAACTCATAGATAAAGTGATCATCCAAATAATGAGTGTCCATAAGCCCGATGGCTTCCAGCCTCACTCTGGCCATTTGAATATCCGCACATTTCCGATTCAACAAACTTTCCAAATCTGCGTGCACATATTCTTGTGATGATAAACTTTGACGGTCCAAAAGGGATTGAAGGATCGCATAAAGCGAAAATGCCTCGGCTCCGATAATGGGTTGATAAAAAAGCGAGAGAACTTGAAAATCAGCACTCGACATGTTTCCTTGCATATGGACGATAAACGGATCTGCCCGTCTGATGTCTTCCAAAATCAACCCTCCTAGGGATGTAGCGATATTCCTTTAAAATTCAGAGTCGAATCCAAATGTTTATAGATGGATAAAGCCCTTTTTTTTGGGCGATTGAATCCAATCAAGTTAAAAATGTTCACTTTTAGATCCACACCAGTCTCAATCGGAGAAAGCTGCAACGCGGTGACAATCACATCAAACCCGCTCCCGAGAAGATAAATCTCTCCATGGGTAGGATTTACTTGTTTCACATCCATTTGTTCTTTTTCTGCATACTCCTTCAAAGCTTTGAGACATTGTTCAAAACTGTTGCGGTAATAATGCGTTCTGAGATCCGGATCCCGGTGCACTTCCCTAGTTTCGCAAGAGACCGCAAAAAAACTCATGATTGACATATCATTCACTCCTTAAAGATGCCAAGATCAATTGAAACTCAACTCGACTTTGTTCCTGCGAACCGGAATTGTCAATGACAAAATCCGCAAATGATCGTTTTTGCTCCAATGGCAATTGAGCCAGAATCTTTATTTTTGCATAGGTTTCATCAATGCCATCCCTGGTCTTCAGCCGTTCCAATTGAACCTCCGGACGGACATACACACAAATCACCTTATCACAATAACGGTTAAACCCGCTCTCATAAAGCAGAGGAACACTGACAATCGCCAACGGTTTATTCTCAATTCTTAACCGTTCCAATCGCTTCAACATTTCTTCCTGAACCAAGGGATGAACCGCCTTGTTAAGGCGAAGCCGGAACTCTTCATTGGAAAAAAGCAATTGCCCCAAGCACTTCCAATTGAGTGTTCCTTCCGGCAAAATACAATCGTTTGACACGATCTGTACAAGAATATTATACACCATACCCCCCGGTTTAGATAGTTGTTTATAGACTAGATCGGCATCGATCACCGGAATATTTTCGTCGATAAACCATTGTTGAACAAGACTTTTACCCGAGGCTATTCCCCCAGTTAAACCGATGATTTTCATCCGTTTCACCTCACTTTTGACAAGTTGGACAAAGATAAGTTCCGCGTCCACCCACACGGATTTTTACAATCGGAGTCTGGCAGGTTTGACAAGGCTCTCCGACCAATGTGTGCACTTTCAATTGATTCTGAAACCGTCCCGTGACTCCTAGAGAGGAAACATAAGATCGAATCGTGGTTCCTCCCAGCCTGACGGCTTCGGTAATGATTCGTTGACTGATCTTGCATAAGTTGTCAAAATCCGATTCCTGTAATGTTTTTCCTGGTCTTGTTGGATGGATCCTTGCCTCATAGAGCACCTCATCCACATAGATGTTGCCAAGCCCAGCAATAATCGTCTGATCCAACAACAAACTTTTTACCGGACGAAGCGACGATTGAAGTTTGGCTTTTAAATAATCCGCTGTCAGGCTCGGATCTCCCGGTTCGGGACCCAATTTTCGAATTCCTTTTGCATGGGTTCCTTGCCCTTTAGGCATGATTTCAAAGGTGCCAAATTTTCGAACATCGTGAAATCTGAGCGTCGTATTATTCGTAAAATAAAAAATCACATGTTCGTGCTTGTCGATATCCGCCGATTTTGGTTTTATGAAAAAACGCCCTTCCATCCGAAGATGGACAACCAAGTCGTTTTGACTGAGTTTGAAAATCAAATACTTTCCTCGTCGATCAATGTCCCTAAGTATCTGACCGACAAGTATTGTCGCAAACTCTTGAGCAGACAATGGCTGGATGAGTCGCGAAGCCCGCACCCCCACCTCTTCAATCGTTTGATTGAGGATTCGGAGTTTCAATGTTTGGCGAACGGTTTCGACTTCGGGTAACTCAGGCATTCTCCTTTACCTCCAGTAAATTTTCACCAAATCCCGCATCCACGACCAATGGAACGCTCAACTTAACCGCTTGTTCCATGACTTCCACAATTAGCTTCGCAGCGATTTTTTTCTCGTTTTCCGGAATCGAAAACACTAATTCGTCATGAATCTGCAACAACATTTGTGTTTTTAAACCTGCTTCGTGTAATTTTTGATCGAGTTTCACCATGGCGATTTTCAAAATATCAGCGGCAGTCCCTTGAATGGGGGCATTCATGGTCATACGTTTGCCAAATTCTCGGGTCTGATAAGAGGGAGAGGTCAATTCGGGAATGTAGCGCCTGCGCGCAAACAGCGTTTCGACATAACCCGTTTTTGTGGCTTGACGTATGGTTGACTCCATATAATTCTTGATTTCTGGATAGGTGTCATAATAATTTTGAATAAATCGCTCTGCCTGTTTCGGCAAAATATGAAGATCCTCCGCCAGCCCCCAAGCAGTCTTCCCGTAAATGATTCCAAAGTTAACGGCTTTCGCTTGTCGCCTCTCCAAGGAAGTCACCTGATCTTTATGAAAAATCAGTTTTGCCGTATGTGTGTGGACATCGACATCGTTGAAGAAACCACTTTTTAATTCTTTGACATCGGCCAGTTCGGCAAGAACACGTAATTCAATTTGGGAATAATCGCAGGAAAACAACCATTCGCCCGGATTTGATATAAAGACTTTGCGTAACTCTCTTCCTTCTTCGGTTCTCACCGGTATGTTCTGCAAATTCGGTTCGATCGATGAAAGGCGTCCTGTTTGTGTGAGAGCTTGTTTATAAATCGTATGAATCTTTCCGTCATTTTTTAGCGTCAGGGCATTTTTTAACCCCTCAACATACGTACCATAAAGTTTCGTCAATGATCGATAATCAATGATATGTCCGATAATCGGATGAAACGCCAATAATTGATTCAAGACAGTAATATCGGTCGAATAACCGCTTTTTGTTTTTTTCTGATATGGCAACTCTAATTTTTCAAAGAGAATCGTTCCTAATTGTTTGGGACTTTGAATGTTAAACTCTTCGCCTGCCAGCGAATAGATGGCCTCTGTCAATTCTTGGATCGAGTGAGCCAAAGTAACGCCATATTCCTCAAGTTTGGCTTCATCCACCCGAATTCCGGACACTTCCATGCGAGACAGGACCTTTGCCAAGGGAATTTCAATTTTTTCCAGCAAATCCAATTGGCCAAAATCCTTATTTTTTTCCCGAACAACATCTTTGAGTTCCCAGATCGCCATCGCCTTTTTTATCGCGTGTCTTTCATAAATGCAGGAATCTGGAAGCCCATATTTGGCTCCTTTGCCATAGACCTCCTCATCGTACTGGACATCTTGATAATCAAAACTAGAGACGACGACTCGAAAGTCTTCTTGCGTCAAATTCGGATTCACTAAATAAGCCGCCAACAACAAGTCAAACACCACGCCTTTGAAATCGATCCCATCCCAGGCAAGTGACACTGTGGTTTGTTTAAGATCATAGACAAACTTTTCCTTGATGTCGTTTTTTAACCATGATTGAAAGGCGCTGGATTGCTGGGACAATTCGTAAGGAATGAAGTAATTCCCGTTGTCTCCCACCAAAGCAAATCCCAATTTTTGTGCGGTATGATAATTTGTCCCAAACAACTCCAAATGGATTGCCATTGGCGAAGTCAGTATGCTAGTGATTTCATCGGCCTTCTCGATCCGCTTAAAATGGAGTTCTGTTTTTTCTGTTTGGGCAATCGGGAGGTCTAAATGTTTCAAGAACGAATGAAACTCCATCTTTTGATAAAACTTCGATAACTTATCGGGATCATATCCCGAATACTGGGTCGAATCAAGTGATCCGGCATAGGCAAAATCAGTGACGATCGTTGCTAATTGTTTCGAAAAGATTGCTTGATCATGATAGATGATCAAGCGTTCTTTCAATTTTCCAGAAAAATCATCTGCATGCGCCAAGGCGTTTTCCAAGGTTTGATATTCTTTCAAAATCTTGATGGCCGTCTTGTCACCGATTCCGGGGACACCCGGAATATTATCGGAAGGATCGCCCACCAATCCCTTGTAATCCGGAATCTGCTCGGGAGAGATACCCAGTTCTTCCACCATGATGTCGGGTGTGTATTTTATTGTCTCATTAAATCCTCTTTTTGAAACGATTTGACTGACATTCCTCGAGAGCAACTGCATCAGATCATGATCATTCGAGATGATGACAATCTCATCAAATTGGTCTTGGTAGTGTTTGGTGATATAACCGATGATGTCGTCCGCTTCATAGCGTTTTTGTTCAAAAAACGGAATATTGGCTGCCTCAAAATACTCTTTCATCAACGGAATCTGGGAAAGCAATTCCGGCGGAGTTTCTTTTCGTGTTCCTTTGTATTCCGGATACAACTCATGACGTAATGTCTTTCCCTTGGCATCCAGTGCGACGAGTAGATGTGAGAAATCCATCTTAAAAATCGCCTTAAATGCATTCACCATGCCATAAATTGCATTGGTGGTGACTCCTGAGGAGTTTTGCATCAGCGAGCCCGAAGCCGCTGTGGCATAGTATGAGCGAAACATCAAATTGTATCCATCGACAAGCACCAATCGCTTCATAACTTCACCCCACTGTTCTCATATTTTACCATAAAAGAAAGAAAATGCACAAGCAGGTGTGCATTTTCAATGGGAGTTTATTGGGGTGAAGACTGGATTTAACTTGTTGACAATCAGTAACCCTTTCAGGATCAAAGATTCATCCAGGATCATTGTCTCTCGACAATGAGGTCGAACGATCTTTGCATGACCTCCCGTCAACACAACGGTCAATGTGGTAAGTTTCAGGCTTTCCTTGATTCTGAATATCATCCCGTCAATCATCGCTGCGTGTCCCAAAACCAGTCCTGAGCGAATCGCATCGTTGGAATTGGTACCCAGAATCTTTTTCGGAGCTTCCAGTTCCACTTGCGGTAATAACGACGTCTTAGAAATCAGCGCATTACGACTCGTGGTAAGTCCGGGGGCGATGATGACGCCGCGAAGATTCATATTCTCCAGATAAGTGAAGGTGGTGGCTGTCCCAAGATCGATAATGAGACAAGTTGGATGATAGATTTCTGTCGCTGCAATACTGTTTCCAATCAAATCCGCTCCAACTTCTTTGGGATTGTCAGCGAATATTCGAATCCCGGTTTTGACTCCTGCCCCCAAAAAAAGCGGCACAATCCCGAATTGTTTCTCAAAATAGTCGCGGAACACCTCATTCATCTCTGGAACAACGGAAGAGATGATGACGCGCGATGCTTGTTTAATCAATTCATTCAAGGTGATGGCGTATTCATCGGCTGATTTCGTCTTTTCGGTATTGAGGCGATATATATGCGAAAAATCCTCTTGATTCGAGGATAGTCCAATCGTAATCGTTGTATTACCAATATCGATGGCGACTAGCATTCGTGTTCTACTCCCTCTCTGAATCGGATTCTGTTTGTTTGTTTTTTTGATTGTTGATCCGCTCTACGACAATGGCGCCAATGGATCCCGCAAGCAACGCTTCTACCAAACCGTTCGTAGTGAATATGCCGCCTAAAACCACAAAGAACCCGTTCAAAGAGTTATTGGCGGTGATCCAATCCAAATTTGCCGAACCAACATTGTCGGCAATATCCGCGCCAAAAGCCAGAGGAAATGCACTGAAGATCATCGGCACGACCAACACAGTATGCAACACCGTTAGCAAGATAAAGCTGATGGAATATGCCACAATCGGCACATTGATCAGTTTCTTAAAGAATCGGACGACATCATAAATCACAGCTCCAAATAAGATGCGAGGAAGAACCGAAACCCAGGGAAAGATAAATAAATAATCCAGCCCCGGACTGTAGGAGGCTTTGATCAATGAGCCGATTCCAAAGGTCAGTCCCAAGAGGAATCCAGCCTTTCTTCCCAACAAAGCGCCACCGATCAGCACCGGGATATGCACAAGCAGAATCGATGGGAAGTTGGGGATCTGTACGTAACCGAGATAAGGGACGAACGTCATAATGAGGATGATGGCGATAAACATCGCCAAAATAGTCATTTCTCGTGTTCGTTCTTTGTTGCTTTTTACGACACTTTTTTCCATATTTTTTTCCTTTCCAAGCCGCTCTTGCGGTCTCATAAGTATTGAATGGGTTGTAATCAGCCGTTATTTTTGATTTCTTGAATTTTTTCGTGAGTTAATTCCGCAAGCATCGCCAGAATGATGTTCTTGACGGCGATCGCATCCTCTTGATGAATCATTGAGGTGGTGGAATGAATATAGCGTGCGGGCATGCCGATCGTGCAAACGAGAATTCCATCGGCTTGAAGCTGCACTTCTGCCGCGTCGGTTCCACCCAGAGATTTGTAATACTGGAAAGGAATCTGATGTTTTTTTGCGGTTTCTTCTATGAATTTCTTCACTCCTAAATGCAAAATACAGCGAGGATCATAAAAACGGATCATAAATCCCTTTCCCAACGAACCTCCTGTTTGGCTTTCTTCAAATGTATCGGCACAAGGGGAACAATCCACCGCGATGAAGAAATCCGGTTTGATCAACGCTGAGGATGTTCTCGCTCCTCGCAATCCGACTTCCTCTTGAACATTCGCTCCAGCAATCAACCGACAGGGCAGAGAACTTTTATCGACGGATTCAAGAATATCAAGTGCCATTCCCGAACCAAAGCGGTCATCCCATGCTTTGGAGAAAATTTTCTTTCCGTCTTTGGTTATTTGATAAAGGTTTTTAAAAACGATTTGTTGCCCTACTCGAACGCCAAGATCATGGGCATGTTGGCGTGAATCGGCCCCGATATCCAATAAAAAATCATCAAAGGACGCTGCTTGCTTGGTTATTTCATCTCGCAACAAATGCGGAGGCTTGGCCCCTACAACTCCAGGGACGAAGGATCCATCATCAATGATCACCTGCATTTGCTGACTCAATACAATCGGTGGATTGATCGATCCGATCGGTATCATTTTCAAGTAGCCCTTTTCGGTAATCTCCGTGACCATGGCGCCCACTTCGTCCATGTGACCGGCAATCATAACGGTAGGACCATTAGAATTCTCGTTGAGACTCGCGAAAATGGATCCCAATTTGTCTTGATAAATTTTTTCCGCAAAGGGTTCCATATGTTTTTTCATATAAGCCCGAATATACTTCTCGTGTCCAGCAATACCGGGCAAATCAACCAAATCACGATAGAGTTGTTTCATGCGGTTCTCCTTCGGTCAATGTGGCTTCTAAATAGTAAATCGGCTGTCCTTGAGCTTGAAAGCGGTCTTCAAATTCTGTTGAGACATTGAACCAGGATGTTTCTTTTAAATCCAGACTCATGCGATCAATGCGAAAATGGTCGTCATTGTTAATTTGCATCATTGAGTAAGTAAAAAACCGGTCGTTGTCAGTTTTGAGGATCAACTTCCCATTTGGAGCCAAAATTCTTCGATACTTAAAGATATAATCCGGATGGGTCAATCGTCGCTTCTCTTGCCGGCGTTTAGGCCAAGGATCCGAAAAATTCAGATAGATTGTTTGTATTTCTCCCAACCCAAACATCATTGCTAAATCCATCGCATTGCCATAGATCATCCGCACATTTTTTTTCGGACATTTCAACCATTTTTCCAACACCCGAATCAGGACCGAATCATAGCGTTCCAATGCAAGAAAGTTTTTATCTTGATATACATCGGCCATTTCCATGATGAACTTGCCTTTCCCGCATCCTACTTCTAAATGGAGTGGTTGAGCTTTTTCAAATAACGCTTGCCATGTTCCCTGATGAGTTTTCGGGTCAATTATGACTATGGATGGGTGTTCCGCTAGTTGATTTTTTGCGTGTTTGATTTTTCTTAGACGCATCGTTTATTTTGATCCGGCCAACTTGGCAATCGATTCCGCAAAAATCGCCATGGTTGTTGTCATTTCATCCAAGTCCAAGTATTCATTGGGTTTGTGTACTAAATCCGGACTTCCAGGAAATTGTGCTCCGAAGGCCACGCCAAACTTGAGATGTCGGGCATAGGTTCCTCCACCTATCGTCATGACTGGAGAATGCTCATCTCCCGAATATTTTTGATATGCTTGATAGAGCGTTTGAACGAGAGGGTGATTGGGATCGACAAAGTGGACCGGCGAATCTCCCAAAAATACATATTCTGATTGACAAGAGGACGCACAAGCAGAAATTCGTTTTGCTCCTTCGATAGGATCATACCCCCGAGGATAACGGATATTGCATCCCAAACGATAGTACTCCTTATCCAGTTGAATAATCGCAACATTTAACGTTAGTTCTTTCATGACAGCATCAACGTGGTCGATTCCCAATTTTCTTCCTTTCACATCAAAAGCAAGAAAGCGGTTGATAAAGTCGATCAGCGGATGTTTGGTATGATCTTTCAAAAAATCCGCCATCAGATAAATCGCATTGATTCCATCTTCAGGCATGGCTCCATGAGCGCTCTTTCCGCGAATTATCAGACGATTATCAATGGCTTGACCTTCGTATTGATGGCTTTTTAAATATGCCTGAAACTCTTTCTTCAGGTCTTTACTCAGTGAAACTTCCGCATAATCAGGAACAATATTGTATCGTTCACCTGCCGTAAACGCTAGGAGAAGAGCGTCCTGATATTGACCAGTGATATCAAAACTGGTATTGCCTTTTTCACCATGAATTAGCGGAAATTCCGCATCGGGTGAAAATCCCAGATCGGGCATGCCTTCTTTTTCCAAATAACGTTCGATGCATCGCATTCCGCTTTCTTCATCACACCCCAAAATCAAGCGAACTTTTTTATGTAACGGAATCCCTGCATCGCGAACCATTTTCATCGCAAGATAAGCCGCCATGGATGGTCCTTTGTCATCCATGGAACCCCGCGCATAGATTCGGTTGTTTTTCATCACAGCAGAAAATGGATCGTCATCCCAATTTCCGGTGGCAGGAACGACGTCCAAGTGCCCTAAAATCGCTAGGGTCTCATCGCCATCCCCCATTTCGATCACTCCGGCATAATGGTCGATGTCTTTGACCGTGAATCCGTCAGCTTTCCCCATTTCGAGTACACAATCCAAGGCTTTACGGATATTCTCTCCAAAAGGAGCTTCCACGTTGCTGGAATCATATTTTGTCAATAACGTTGGGATTTTTAATATTTTGGTCGTTTTTTCAATATATTCCGGGAGACTTTTTTTTGCCAGTGGCATCCAATCCATTTTCTTCACTCCTTACTTCTTTTATTCTAACACAACGCGATTCGTTTGAAAAGAGAATTACTAGGACCTTCTTTCTTTCTCAACTTCGTGATTTCATTGACTTTTACCGCCCATTGTGTATAATGATTATAAGCACTTTCTTCGCTTTTTCATAAATAAATTATGGTTCTCAGGTGACTAAATGATACGCAAAATTCTCATGAAAAATCTCACCTGCTCAAATTGTATTGCAAAAATTGAACGACGGGCAGCCCGACTTCCTTATGTAAACAGTGCCAGTTTCAATTTTGCGAACCAAACCTTGTTGGTTGACTTTTCAGACGATGTCGATGAAACGCTTGCCCTAAAGGAAATCAAAGCGATTGTCGATGTCTTAGAAGATAACATCGTAACACAATATGTTGAGCAGAAAATCGAAGAAAAAAAGATACATTTCCTCAAGGAATATCTATGGGTCCTTATCGGTATGGGAATTATTTTTTTCACATTTTCTGCGTACCGCATCCCCATATGGATCAATTCAATCTTTGGCACAAATTTCGAATTATGGCCACAACTGGTAACGACGATATTATACTGGGTGGGTTATGTATTGCTGATATCCAAGCTGTTGCTTGTTCAAATCAAGGGCATTCGTAATTTTAATTTTTTCAACGAAAGCACGCTGATGATCATTGCGACCTTTGCCGCCATGTTTCTTGGTAAACATGAGGAGAGCATCGCTGTCGTGATTCTCTACTCCATCGGCGAATATCTTCAAAGTCGAGCTGTTCAAAAATCAAAAAACGAAATCGCCTCTTTGATCGATCTCAAGGTCGATTATGCCAACGTTCTCGAAGAAGACAAAATCATCGTCAAAGACCCTTTACAAGTCAAAGTCAATGATATCCTCGTCATCAAGAAAGGCGAACGGGTTCCGCTGGATGGAATTGTCTGTCAAGGGTCAACCAGTCTGAACACCAGCGAATTGACCGGCGAAACCAAATTATTATCGGTCGATGCCGGAAGCCCCGTTTTGAGCGGGCATATCAACGTGGGCAATATCATTCATCTGAAGGCAACAAAAGAATATCATGATTCAACCCTTGCTCGGATCATTGATCTGATTGAGAACTCGACCACCAAAAAATCAAAAACGGAGTTATTCATCACCAAGTTCGCCCGAATCTATACACCGATTGTCGTGGCGTTGGCTGGTTTGCTCGTCCTTTATGGCATTCTCTTTGACCCCAATAACGTGACCACGACCTCCGGTTACATTTACCGTGCCGCCATCTTTCTCGTCATCTCTTGCCCTTGTTCACTTGTTCTATCAGTTCCCTTGTCCTATTACGCCGGCATCGGCACTGCAGCTAAAAACGGTATTCTGTTCAAAGGCTCGGCTTATTTGCAGACCCTAACCGATGTAAAAATGATCGCTCTCGATAAAACAGGAACCTTGACTTACGGCGCTTTCTTCGTTCAAGAATATACCAACCAGGAAACTCTCCGAATCGCTGCGTCGATTGAAAAATACTCATCACACCCGATTGCTCAGGCCATCGTCGAATATAATCAATTACCGCTTTATGACCTCGAAGAAGTCGAAGAGATTGCCGGTTACGGCATCAAAGGCATTTGGAACGGAAAAACTGTCTTAGCCGGAAGCCGTCGCTTCTTGGAGTCTTATCAAATCACAATCTCCGATGAAAAATTACCCGTAGGATCCTATACGTTTGTCAGTGTTGCTGACGAATACCTTGGTTACGTGATTGTCAAAGACGAACTCAAAGAAACCTCAATGGAAACTGTTAGGCGCTTTACGAAACAATATGATACGTTAATGCTGACGGGCGATAATGAGGATTCGGCCTACGAAATCGCCACGAAACTCGGGGGAATCGAGTATTACTCCGAATTGCTTCCTGAACAGAAACTCACCAAATTTGACGCCATCCGTACCAATTCCGTCAGCCTGTATGTCGGTGATGGCATCAATGATGCTCCGCTATTAAAAAATGCCGACATCGGTGTTTCCATGGGATCGGCTAGTGATTTGGCCATTGAAGTGGCGGATATAATCATTATGAATAATGACATTCGCTTATTGGAAAAAGCAATCCGCATCGCGAAAAAAACCCGACTGATCGCAACTGAAAACATTGTCTTGTCTATGATCGTCAAATTGATGTTTCTGGCGCTATCGGCGGCCGGATTGATGTGGATGTGGCTGTCTATCTTCGCTGATGTCGGGATTGCGCTATTGTGCGTTTTAAACGCCTTACGAATCGTTTACCAAAAGAAATATCTTGAGATATTGCCCTCTCAACAAACTTCCAAAGAAAAAATCGGTCGATTGAAATGATAAGATGTTAGTAGACACAAAAAGTACCGTGTTTATTAACATCTTTTTTTTGTTTGTATTTGGCTTTGATCTTTAATGTCCCACAATCCTGCCTGATTTGGTATTTTTTAATTGAATATATGATAGAGATATAATTAAGAAGGAAGTGATTTTTCTGTTAAGGCGCCCTAAAAGGTGGAACAAGTCGATATTGGCACAAGGAAGCAAAATACGAGTCTGTAAAACTAGTGTTACCTGGGGAAGCAAGTGCTACACAATTAGGAATAGAAAATAATATCAGATTATCTTCGGCTTTATAGTATAAAAGTCCAATTCAATATAGATTTGAACTGGACTTCCACTAATAATTCTTTTTGTGTCTACGAACTATTTACTTATTCAGATGACCGAATTTTTATTGTCGATGTCGGATAATGGCGTACGTTTTCTTGCCCTTGCGAATGACAGTAAACTGACCTTCAATCGCCATTGATGAGTCAATCATTTGATCGAGATCATCCATCTTTATGCCATTGATCAGAATTGCTCCTTTACTCACCAATTCCCTTGCATCTCGTTTGGAAGTAGCCAGTTTTGCCTCGACTAAGATATCGATGAGTGGTCTTGCTTCTTTTAGGTCGCAAGCAATCAAGTTGGAAAATCCCATCGCGATTTCGGAAGCACTCAACCGATGTATCTCTCCGCTGAACAAAGCTTCGGAAATATCCATCGCTTCCTGAAAAGCTTGTTCTCCATGAATCAGCGTGGTCATCTCTTTTGCAAGAACCTTTTGGGCACTTCTTTTATGAGGCGCAATCAAAAAGTCATTTTCCACCGCTTCAATATCCGCTTTTGATAGAAAAGTAAACTGTTTTAAGCGAGAAATGACGTCTTCATCGGCGGTATTGATCCAAAATTGGTAAAATTCATAGGGTGATGTCCTAAGAGGATCCAACCATAAAGTTCCTGTCCCCGTTTTGCCAAATTTGGATCCATCCGCCTTTGTGACAAGCGGGAAGGTAAAACCATACGCTTTCGCATCCGATCCGTGTAGTTTTCGGATCAGCTCCAACCCCGATGTGATGTTTCCCCATTGATCTTGACCCCCGATTTGCAAGTGACAATGATAATGATGGAAGAGATGCTCAAAATCCCATGCTTGGATAATGGTGTAAGCAAACTCCGTAAAGGAGATTCCCGTCTCAATCCGGGATTTGACCGATTCCTTGTTGATCATATAGGAAACATTAAAGTTTTTACCGATATCGCGTAAAAACTCGATGGCATTCAGTGAAGAAAGCCAATCATAATTGTTGACGAACTTGACTCCTGGCAGGATGTTGGTCAGTTGTTTTTTTAGGCCTTCGGCATTTTTTAGTGACTCTTGGATGGTCAGTAGCGGCCGCTCAACGGAATTGAAGCTTGGATCCCCAATCAACCCGGTACCGCCGCCAATCACCAAAATGGGTTGATGCCCATATGATTGCAACCTTTTGACCACCATGCAAGCGAAAAGATGGCCTACGTGCAAACTATCGGCTGTGGGATCAACACCCATATAAAATGTCATTTTTTCATTTTCCAAAGCTTTTTCCAACTCGGGATCAGTGACATCATAAAAGAGATTTCTCCATTTGAAATCCTGAAACAAACTCATATATTTTCTCATCCT
>JAAYZB010000005.1 GCA_012515085.1 Acholeplasmataceae bacterium | reverse complement strand
GAAACTTTCATCGATACTTCCTTTGGATCACACTTGGTGTTATTGTTGAAAGGGCCGGGATTTACCCGTCCTACTGGCGAATATGCCATGGAATATGACAACGGTGATCAACCCAAATATTTAGCAGACTTCGTCAATCCGAACGACTTGTTATCGTTGAGCCAGTTAAAGGCTTATGCGAGGGCAAGAGTGATGGAACTCGCTTTTGGAAATGATGAAGAAACGCTTGAAGAAATGCAAGTTGAGCTTGCCGCTATTCCCGTGTCGGTTCAAAAGGCCATCGATGCCTACTTTATCAACGCGTTTGATTCCGTCTTTGTCATTGGTTCGATCAACCATGTTTTGGCCGAGAATTATCTCGTTGGCTCAATTCTGAATAGCCATCCGGCCTACTCCTCCATGTCCTCTCAAGCCGTGATGACCGCTATTGGCGATTTGGGTGACATTTATTATCAACAAGTCTTTGTACCTCTTGAAACAGAATAGTCCATTAGTTGGGGATCATCGAAGCTTCACCCAAAAGGGGAGAATCACGCATGTCACTGGAAAATGAACGGCGTATCATCACTAAAACGACCGGGTTGACCCTTGTAATCAATGCCTTCTTGGGAGTAGGAAAACTGGTGATTGGACTGATTAGCCGTTCCACAGCCCTTGTTTCCGACAGCATCAACTCGTTCAGCGACGTGTTCACCAATTTCTTTGTTTTAATTACCGGGCGGATGTCCCGAAAAGAAACCGATGATAAGCATCCATATGGTCATGAACGGTTTGATTCGCTGGTGTCCGTGTTGATTGGAATCATCTTGATCATCACGGCTATAGAGATTGCCAAATCCGCCGGAATCCTTCTTTGGGACTATCTTTTCAACGATATTCCCATATCCACACCGCACTGGATGGCGCTCGTTGTGGCCGCATCGACGATCCTGATCAAAGAGATTTTGTATCAATTGACTCGTCGAAGAGGGAAAAAAGCCGCTTCTCCCACCTTGATGGCCATGGCTCTGGATCACCGGAGCGATGAAC
Source organism: Acholeplasmataceae bacterium (assembly GCA_012515085.1). Classification (GTDB taxonomy): domain Bacteria; phylum Bacillota_I; class Bacilli_A; order Izemoplasmatales; family Hujiaoplasmataceae; genus JAAYZB01. Next base: position 3,975 of record JAAYZB010000005.1, on the reverse strand, counting down.
TGGCGAGTTTCAGTGTCTTGGTCGCGATTGGCGGTTCGTTGCTTGGCTGGGCATTTCTGGAACCGATCGCATCGATTATCATTGCCTTTTTCATCATTCGCTTGGGATTTCGAATCATTCAGACCGGATTCAGTCAGGTGGTTGATCAAGCGATCGATCAAGATACTATTCGCAACATCCGGGAGATTGTCTTATCATTCCCCGAGGTCTTGGGGATCGATCTCTTGAAAACCCGACAATTTGGACTCAAATATTATGTGGATCTGGAAATCTGCCTAGACGCAGACATGACGCTCTTTGATGCGCATGAAGTCGCCACAAGGATCCATGATGAGATTGAAGGGAAAATCCCGTTGGTCAAGCATTGTATGATTCACGTAAACCCGCAAGAAAAACGATAGGAGCCACGGCTCCTTTTTGTTTTTTCATGCTTGCATATAGCGCAGGTTCATGCTATAATACTTATTTATCAAGTAAAGCGCTTTCTATTTTTTTTGAACCGTTTACGGAAGTCAGGTGAATCCGATGTTTTTGGCTACAATCGATTCGATACTCAATACGACACCGTCGATCTGGGAAATGTTGATCCGGATGGGACTCACTGCGATCTTTGCCGGTGTGATCGGCTTTGAGCGGCAGATTCGCCATAAGATTGCGGGGATCACCACGCATCTGATGGTGGCTTTTGGCGCTTGCGGGATCGCCATCCTCCAGGATTCGCTTTATCAAGAAGCGTTGGCAATGGCGGCCACCTTGGCCGATGCCGGTATCGCGGTCAATCTGGAAAGACAACGGATCATTGCGCAAGTCGTGACCGGGGTCGGTTTCTTAGGTGCTGGAACCATTTTGAAAACATCCAATGGCATCTATGGATTGACGACGGCGGCCACCTTGTTTTTAGCCGCCATGATTGGGCTGTGCTTTGGAATGGGGGGGTATCTGATCGGGATCATTCTATCGGTCTTTTCCTTCTTGTTTTTAACCGTCGTTCGCCGGATCATTGGTTTGACGGCAATCAAGCATGCGAAAAGTCCGGATATCCTCGGATCGGAAATTGTTGAAAAATAAGCGGATTCCTTCGGGAATCCGTTTTTCATGTGGATTTTTTATCATTATTTTTGCATCCTCTAGGAAAATCATGTACAATAGAAGCTGTGACTTGGAGGAATGCAAATGGCGACACTAGAAATTAAAGATTTGGTCGTATCCGTCGAAGATACGTTGATTTTACAAGGCGTCAACCTGACTGTTTCCGGTGGCGAGACCCATGCGATCATGGGGCCAAACGGCACCGGAAAATCAACGCTTGCACAAATTGTCATGGGACATCCAAAGTTCAAAGTTGAATCCGGAGACATCTTGCTCGATGGCGAGTCGATTATCGGTCTTTCCGTCGATGAACGCAGTCGGAGAGGCTTGTTTTTAGCAATGCAAAATCCAATTGAAGTCCCTGGAGTGACCAACTTTGATTTTGTCAAAACAGCCGTATCCGCCCGACTCAAAGCCAATGAGCGCTTAAGAATCGGTAAATTTATTTTAAAATTTGAAGATGCTGCGAAAGCCTTGAACATGGGTTCAGGACTCTCGCAGCGCTATCTGAACCAAGGATTTTCCGGGGGAGAAAAGAAACGGAACGAAATCCTGCAGATGCGCTTGATCCAACCGAAGATCGCCTTTTTGGATGAAATCGACTCTGGACTTGACGTGGACGCTTTGAAACTCGTAGGAGATAACGTATCAAAAATGAAATCTCCGGATCTGGGACTGGTGCTCATTACACACTATGAGCGATTGCTAGATTACATCATACCCGATCAAGTTCATATCATGATTCGAGGAACGATCGTCAAAACCGGTGGTCGTGAGCTGATCCAAAAGATTGACCGTGAAGGGTATGATTGGCTGAAAGCCGAACTGGGAATCGATGAATTGGAAGATCCTTCCAAAACTCGGCAGTATACGCTAGGGAGTTGTGCGACCAAAAAAACGATTCCGGGGCTCCGCTGATGTTCCTCGGAGCGCTTTTTCCTAAGGATGCGTCGGTATGGGAATTGTGCGACACCCCCCCCAAGGTACCTGGTGTCAAGATTCACGATCGAACGATCGCTTTTTCTGGCAAGAAGAAAAAAGAACTTACTTGCCTCATAACAAAAGAGGTGAGTGAGAATGTGATTCGGTTTTCCTTTCACAAGAACACTCAAGTCGCATTAAAGATCCTCCTCTTCGACTTGAAAAAGGAAGAACAGTTGCAGTTTCATTTTCGTCTCGGAAGTGGCGCCGAAGTCACTGTTGATCACATTTTCTTAGAACCAATCAACTCTAAATTATCAATTGAACGGAAGTTTCGTCTGAAAGAAAATGCCCGGCTAACGTTATTGACCGGGGTGTTTCCCAACGCTTCCTTTTTGTGCCGGGATGATACAGAACTAATCGGAGAAGGAGCCAGTGTCGACTATCTGTCGTTGGCGGTGGCGACGAAAAAAAATCGAATCCAGATTGAAGAAACCGTTCGTCATCAAGCCAAGCAAACGATTTCGAAGATGCAGAATTTTTTGATTGCGACCGAAGAAGGCCTATTGGAATGCATTGTCGCGGGAGTGATTCAAAAAGGCATGGCTCAGTCGGCTTGCGAACAAGCCAACCGTGGGTTGTTATTGGGAGAAAAGAGTTCCATCAGTGTCGACCCGAAGCTATTGATCGATGAATACGATGTCAAAGCCTCGCATGGTGCGGCAATCGGACGAATCAACGATGATGAACTTTTCTATCTGGAAAGTCGAGGGCTCGATGAAACACTCGCCAAACAACTGATTGTGTTTGGCTATTTGGCGCCGTTTCTAGATCAATTGGCGCATGCCAAATTAAGCGATTACTTGACAAAAATCGTGCGAAAACAAGTGATGGGAGGGGCAATAGATGAGCCGGAACTGGCGTAAAGATTTTCCCCAACTCAAACCGAATCATGTCTATCTGGACACGGCTGCCAGCAGTTTGAAACCGCAATTGGTCATCGACGCAGTCACGGATTATTATCAGAATTATTCCGTCAACATTCATCGGGGAATGTATCAAAGCAGCCTCGAAGCAACGGAAAAATATGAAGCGGCCCGTCAAGTGATTGCCGACTTTATCCATGCGGATGTGACCGAGACCATTTTCACACGTGGAGCGACGTCCGCGCTCAATCTGGTGATGTATTGTGTCGGCCGGCAGTTCGTGAAACCGGGCGATGAAATCGTCACTTCCTATTTGGAGCATCATTCCTCTTTATTGCCTTGGCAACAGCTCGCTCGGGAAAAAGGATTGAATCTCAAATACATCCCGTTGACAAAATCAGGACGGATCACGCTTGCCAATGCCAAAAAGGTGATTACCGATCAAACCAAGATCGTTGCGCTCACTTATGTGTCAAATGTGCTCGGGTATGTGACGCCGATCAAAGAAATCGTTGAATGGGCGCATTCGAAGTCAGCGATCGTTATTTGTGACGCCGCCCAAGCAGTGACACATATTCCGATCGATGTGAAAGCGCTGGATGTGGACTTTCTCGCATTCTCCGGACATAAGATGCTCGGCCCAACCGGGATCGGTGTCTGTTACGGGAAAAAAGCGCTCTTAGAACAACTGGAACCATTTGAAACCGGCGGAGATATGAATGATCATGTCGGCTTATATGAAGCAGAATGGAAAGATCTTCCATATAAGTTTGAGGCAGGCACCATGCCAATTGCGGAAGCGATCGGCCTTGGAGAAGCCGTCATGTACCTTCAAAAAGTTGGCTTGGAACAAATCGATCGGCACAGCCATAAACTGGCAAAGATGGCAATCGCTCAGCTGATGGAGATGGTGGACGTCATCCTCTATAACCCGAAGACTGAAGGGGGAATCATCGCCTTCAATCTTAAGGGGATTCCCCCACACGATGCGGTGACCTTTTATGCAGACCAACAAATCGCACTCCGCTCTGGTTATCAT
>JAAYZB010000250.1 GCA_012515085.1 Acholeplasmataceae bacterium | reverse complement strand
TGTCAATCCAACAAAATTGGATAATACTGTTGATGCGATTGGTGATTTTGATCTCAACATCGTCGGCTATGAACAAGGTTATATCCGTTATGGCAAAAAAAGCAGACGCTTGTTGAAAAGGGCAATGAAATTAGCAGAAAAAGCCGATACAATTCTATTGTATCTCGGCCTAGATGAATTCAGTGAAGTCGAAGGCATCGATCGACCGAATTTGAAAATGCCCGATAATCAACTTCTTTTGTTTGACCAGTTGGCAACTTTGGGAAAGAAGATTGTGGTCGTCCTTGCTTGCGGCAGTGCTGTCGAAATGGATTTCGCAGATAAATCCCAAGCGATTCTCCACACATATCTTTCCGGGCAAGCCGGAGCCAGAGCTGCATTGAATATTCTCGTAGGGAAAGTCAATCCCTCCGGAAAATTGTCCGAAACCATTCCGTTCAAATATGAGGACACTCCTACCGCGACTAATTATCCGGGATTGTACGTAACAGCCGAGTATCGTGAAGGACTTTACGTCGGATATCGTTATTTTGACACCCAAGCTATCAAACCAAGATATCCGTTTGGCTATGGCTTATCTTATACGACATTCGCCTATGCCAATCTGGAAACAAGCAAAGATGAAGTAAGCTTCCAATTGACAAACACCGGAAAAATAGCCGGGAAGGAAGTTGCCCAAGTGTATGTCCGAGCCCTGAATTCAAAAGTATATCGGCCTCAAAAAGAGTTAAAAGGGTTTGTCAAAGTCCTGCTTAACCCGGGTGAAACCAAAACAGTCACCGTAAAATTAGGAAAATCCGCGTTCGAATTCTACAACCCGACAACCCAAAAATGGGAAGTCGAAACGCTGGATTACGAGATCATGGTGGGTTCTTCTTCGCAAGACATTCACTTAACCCAAACGCTAAAGGTCCAAGGAGCGACCATCAAACCACTGATTGCTCTTAAGGACATTCCCGCATATGCCAAGGGTCAAATCCAGAACGTAACCAGAACCGAATTTGAAAAGATCCTTGGGTATGCCGTGCCGAAAGCAACATATGACTTCTATAAGAAGAACCGTCTGGTTGTTGGCTATAACACCACGGTTGAACAGTTACGCTATGCCAAACGCTGGGTGGGCAGAGTCTTTTCCGGTGGAATTCGCTTTGTGATAAAACTGCTCAAGTTTCTAGGCATGAGAGCAGCCGCCAACATGTTAACCATGGGAATTTTGCACCTACCCATGAGAGGGTTGGCCCACATGTCTGGCGGAATGATCTGCTGGGGGCAGCTCGATGGGCTGATCATGATGTTCAATGGACACTTTTTTAAAGGCTTGAATAAATTTTTTAAAGAAGGTCGTATCCGCTCTAAAAAACGGAAAACGAATAAAATAGAGGTGAAAAGTGCATGAGTGATGTCAAGAACAAAAATCAGGAAACATCCGATTGCATGCCAAAGAAAACCAATAGAGGGTGGTCTCAATGAAGTTGATCACTTTTGCAGTTCCTGCCTATAATTCCCAGGCTTATCTCGCCCAATGTCTGGACTCTTTGATTGTGGGCGGCGAGGAAGTGGAGGTCATTGTCATCAATGACGGCTCTACCGACAATACTGAAACGATCGCCCGTCAATACGAAACCCAATACCCGGGC
>JAAYZB010000249.1 GCA_012515085.1 Acholeplasmataceae bacterium | reverse complement strand
GTCTTCCCGAAAAGATCGAGTGGTAAATATCCCCTAAGAAAGCGGACTTCCCGACATATTTTCCAATAATATAGTCGCCTGAAAACTTAATTTCCCACGAGAGCGATTCCGGATTGTTGACACCTTTGGTGGTGTAAAGATAACCGGTGGGAGTCGATACTTTGTTAACGATTTTGTGGGTGATGATGATGCTTTCCTCGCCCGGTTGATGAAAAGTGATGATGTCTTGTTCGTTGAACTCGGTCGCCTTGGTGTTGACGAAGATCAGATCGCCGGTCATGATCTCGTCTTCCATCGAGGGCGATACCACGAGAAACATGCCGTACCCGAAGATAGTCGGTGTGCGTTCGTTCTTAAGCGATACGACGATTTGGACAATTAAGGCGATTGCGAGAAACAAAAACAAAAAAGGAAGGAAATTGAGCAGTTTCAAACCGAATTTTTTCATATTTTCCCTCCTTTTATCCAATTATTATGAAATTGGGTCTCCTGTAGAGAAGTCATAGGTGGCGAGTTCGCTCCAAATGACGTTGCCCGCTTGTTTGACTTCGATCAAGACGTTGACTTCGATGGTTTGCGTCTCGTAATCGGCACTGGTTTTCTGGCCGTCGTAGTAGATGCTGTCGATGATTCCCAATACCCCCGAATCAGCGTTGATAACCGTATCGTAATCCCCGTAGTACCAGTAATCATCATCGTGTTCGTCAGGTATCAGATCGCCATCGCCTAAGGTGAAAGTGGATGTGAAGTTGACTGAAAGGTGGTCATCTGTGTCTCCCAGATACACGTAGTCGGCTTCCGGGGTAGGCACCTCGCCCACAATAGTGACTCTGGTATAAGTTATCTTGACTCTTAGTTGCGAGGTGATCGGCGAGGCGTTAGTGATTTCAATGTCCGAGTCAAGAAGTTCCTGGCCGGGAACAATGATCGGTTCGGTCACAAAGGCGCCCTCAAGGCTGTAACGAAGATCACCGACGGAGACGCTCCCGCCCGGAAGCGTAGTGCTGTAGACGAACCAGCCGTAAGTGACGCCAAGGATCGCAAGCGCGGCGATGATCAGAAACAAGGATGAAGCCACAATGGCCGTGATGGTTTTTTTCATCTTCTCACCGCCTAAGGATTCACGCCGACGATTGTGATATTTGTGATATCGAGGGCGTGGTTTTGGTACTGGTTGTTGGCGGTTGGACTCACCTGAAGCGAGAAGTCAAGGACACCGATATCCTCGGTGTCTAGATACATGCTGCCGACTAAATAGACGTGTGAAGTCGTATAATCGGAAATCGATTCCGGCAACAGATCGATGAGATAATCATCGGTGATATCTTCGGCATTAACGTTGTTTGAGGCATTAAGCACTATTTTTTCGAGGAGATTGACGCTATCGTCATAAGTAATGCCGCTGTCGGTTGCCTGATCAAGAAAACCGTAAAGACTGATTTTGGCATAGACTTCGACATCGCCAACATTCTCAACCGTCAACCGGTAATACTTGATTGATCCGGGAACAGTGTTTTCTAAGGAAATCTCCGAAGCGGAAACATAGGTGATTCCGTCATCGGACACTTCTAATGTGGCGCTCACTTCGAGGTTAACAATGTTGACATTCGGTCCGAAAATGTCGATGATCTGGGTGACCGCAAACCAAGCAAAAGTGGCGAAAACAAACAAAAACACTGACGATATCAAGGCAACAAGCGATAAAGTCATTCGTCTCTTGAGCATGTTTTCACCTCATTCTTTCTTAGTTTCAAGAATCAAAGTCGTTACTCTTCTCCTCTTCTTTTGATGGTTTCTTAGAATCTTTTAGTTTCTGTTTACGTTCTTGTTCGGCCTCGGCGAGAACTTTTTTAGCTTTCTCGAGTTGCCGTTTTTTATCTTCCTCAGATTGAAGTTTGCTTCTTTTTTCGATTTCTTTCTGGATTTCTTCTTCCTGGAGTTCCCGGGCCTTTTCTTCAGCTTCGATCTTTTTGAGTTTCTTGTATTCGTCCTGAAGATTCCTGAGGTTTAAAAGGGCAATGGCCTTGTTGGTCGAAAATTGGCGCATGTCTTCCCGTTTGATCTTCTCGATTTGCCGGTAAACATCGAGGGCTTTTTCTTGGATTTGGATTTTATCATCCAAAGTTTCGGCATCTTCAACGTTGAAAGAGTGCTTGATATAATCCTCATAGACCGCATTTGTGATCGTGTTGATCTGTTGGAATACGATATCGATCGCCTGATCCATCGGGACTCCAGCTTCCTGGAGTGTTTTGAAACGGGCGAGGTTGCCGCCGCGGATCTGGTCGAGATAATACTGATTGAGCATATTGTTTTCAAATTCGTAGTATCCCGGTTGCACGTATTGATCGTTTGGTTCTGATTTTTTCACCCGCGGGCGCTTGTTTTTGCGGTACTCATAAGGCGACTCTTGTGAGATCAAGAAGTCATCTTCCTGATAGTTGGCGATCGTCGCGTATAACACCATCAGCATATTCTCGATATCTTCGAGATAATCCTCGCGAAACTCAACGTCGCGTTCAAATACATCGATATCATAGCCGATCCGGTCAACTTGGTCCATCAAGACCCAGAGATAGTAACACTGACGGAAATCGGGATTCTTCCTGATGATGTTGGTCTTCATGATCGGCGGTGTGACCGGAGCGAATTCACGCATCTCTTGCATGAAACTCGACATCTTGAAATGGGTGATCGCCTTGCGCATGTAGGTCATCCTGTCGAAGAGTTCCTGGTTTCTTTTGTCAACGTCGTCTCGGGGCATCGTCTGGTTGATCCGCATCGTGATGTCATACTCGATATTGGCTTCATTCCACTCGACTTCGGATTTGATGTTCAAGTAGTTGATATATTCGGTATGCATCTTCTTGACAATTAGATCATACCTTTTTTCGATGAAGATAAAGACCTTGTCGATGAGCGAACGCAAAAACCGGTTCTCGTAAGTGCCGAGATCGGCCTCGTTGTGGTATGTCAATACTTTTGAGGGCGTGACAACGCCGTTTTCATCGATTTTCTTGATCAACTGAGTGTTCATCGCCAGGTGCCTGACCGTATCCTTGTCGATCCTTTTAGCCATCTCGACGGGTACTACCGAACTTACTTTGATCAGGTTTTCCCGGGGATTGCGGGTCAGTTTATCAATGACGGGAATCGTACCCTCCACTGAATCCATCCATGAGTCGTCGAAGATTCGACGTTCACGGCGTTCCTTCTGGTACAAGGTCGTATTCCCGCTCTTAATCAGATTCATGAACATTTTGGCAAAATCATCCTGTTTGTTCACGCCCACGAATGTGGTATTCAGTTTTTTAAAATAGCGCTTTACTTCTTTTTCATCCATGATCCATCACCCCTACATCTGTTTTTTCAGGAGTCTGATGAATTTGACGGATTCCTCAAACCCGTTTTTGCCAAAGATCTTGTGGATTTGGGAGATCAGCTGATCGAGTTCATCCTGCAAGAAAGCGAGATTGAGACTTTCGAATTTGCGCAGAACCTTGTTGGCGAAGATATAGTCGAGCCCATCTTCCTCGGTGCCGCCGGTTGCGACGTAGACCGGAACGAATTTGTGGACTTGGACCATGATCCGGTTTCCGAAGGCGATCTTGAAGTTCGCTTGGATATACTTGTCGAGAACCGAGAACTTGTTGAGGAGTTCTTCAGAAACGGGATATTTGTAGAAAGCTTCATCGAAGAGTTCCTGCAAATAGGCTGCGGATATCTGGATCGGTTCGGTTTCGGGAGCCTGGAAAAATTCGCCTTTGGCCTCGAACTCAAGTGCGATCGCGCGGTCGTAAACCTTGTCGGTGATCGTGAAGGTCGAATCATCCTTGTTGGCAGTACCTATGAACCAGACATTTGGCGGCACATTGATCTTGCCGTTGATGACTTTTAGTGGATCGCTCGGTTTGGCATCGGGGACAAGGTCGATCTTCCATTCGGAAGGATCGGGCATTTCCATGATCGAGAGGAATTCAGCGAAATAATATTCAATTCGAGCGAGGTTCATCTCATCAAGAACGATCAAGTTGATGTCCTTGCGATAAATCGACTCGTAAAGAGCTTTCAGGAAGTCGGTTTCATTGAAACGCTTGGTAAATTCATTGAGATAACCCAAGATCTCCGCGCGGTCACGCCAGGAAGGCTGGACCGAAATCATCGAGGCATTGTTCGAGAAGAACCGCGCCATTGCGTAAGGCAATGAGGTTTTTCCGGTTCCGGAAATACCTTCGAGGATCATGACCTTGGAAGCGGCCATGCCAGCGAAGAACAAGGAAATCATTTTACGTGTATAATAAAGTTTCATCTTTGATGATGCGAAGTTTACGAAAGCATCCACAAGTTCGGGTAGAGTCAAAAAGTCTTTTCCTTCCATGTAGACATGGGTATCCTTGCCGGCATACTCCTTGTCAACCTGGATCAGTTTGACAAAACGTGAAGGTCCGACTGGGCCTTGAGACGTATCGCCCGGTTTACGAGGCTCGCCATCTCCCCTAACGGGTACACCAGAGGGCATTTGACCATCAGCAGCTGCATAAGCCGGCTGCATCCTTTGACCTCTTTGGATCGGGCCCGTGATGATCTTATCTGCCGGCTCGCCGGTTGAGGCGTTGATGCCGAGTTGGGAAACCTTGAGCGCCATGATCTGGTTTTTCTCCTCGATCAAGGCTATGACTTTGTCGTTGAGGAGTGCGATCTCTTCGATAAGCTCGTTTTTCTCAATCTCGACTTTACGGAAGGCAGCGTATTTTTGGAACCAGATGACAAGTTTGGCGATAATAAAAATGACAAGCGCCACATTGAGGACGGCTGCGACGGCGACCATGACCCACGACACAGGCGTGAAATCGGACATTTCTGCCATCAGCAAATCGTAATAGGATTTGAAGTTTTCACCGATTCTCACCAAAATGCCTT
>JAAYZB010000040.1 GCA_012515085.1 Acholeplasmataceae bacterium | reverse complement strand
GGGATGAGAGCATTGGAAAAACAAGCCGTCTTGGATGGCGGAGGCACCAATCACCGAATGAGCTTATCCGATATGGTGATGATAAAGGATAATCATATTCAGGCAGCGGGATCGATTGTTCGAGCAGTGGAAATCATTCGGGAAAAATATCAGACCAACTATCAGATTGAAGTGGAAGTTGAAAATATCTTTGAGTTTGAAGAAGCCATGACAACTGATTGTGACATCATTATGCTCGACAATATGACATTGAGCGATATGGCCGAATGTGTTCGGCGGAATGCCGGAAAGAAATTGTTAGAAGCCAGTGGAAATATGACTTTGGATCGAATTCACGATGTTGCGAAAACTGGAGTGGATTTGATTTCCGTTGGCCAACTGACACATTCGGTCAAAAGTCTGGATATTTCGCTCAAATTCTGAGTATTTTGTTGGAAAGCCTATGCAATAACGCTTTATTTCGATATAATATTTTCTCGAGAAACGGGTGATACAGTGATCAAGGCTCGCTATAGTTGGAACGTCCTAGTTCCTGGAAAAGTGAATGATTCCAATATATTTCGCCATATCTTGAAAAATCGCGGCATCGCTGATCCGGATTACTTCTTTTCAATGGGAGAAGAAGTGCTTCATGATCCTTATTTGCTTCAAGGCATGGACAAAGCGGTCGCCCGCGTCATCCAGGCGATCGCCGGTCAAGAAAAAATCTTAATCTATGGGGATTATGACTGTGACGGTATCAGTGCGATTTCGGTACTATATCGAACGCTGAGGAAAATGGGCGCCAATGTGGATTATGACCTGCCGGATCGGTTCCAAGACGGCTATGGACTCAATCTTCGTGCGGTGGGAAAAATCATTGCCACCAATGTGAAATTAGTGATTACCGTCGATAACGGAATCACCTGTCAAGAAGAAGTGGCCGCGCTCAAAAAAGCGGGGATTGATACAATCATCACCGATCATCACGAAGATAATGGCTCCTTACCGGATGCTTTTCAAATATTACACGCCAAATACAGTCCCAAATATCCTTTTAAGGACATTGCGGGAGTGATGGTGGCCTTTAAGTTCGCCAGAGCAATTGCGGATGACAAACTCGAAGATTGCCTTGATTTGGTCATGATTGGCACCATTGCCGATCTCATGCCCTTGGTGGATGAGAATCAAGCCATCGTCAATTTAGGACTCAAGCAGCTAAAAAAGACCAAAAATCTTGGACTGAAGAAATTGATTGAATTTTCTCATTTGGATATCATCAACGAAACAGCGATCGCTTTTAAAATCGCGCCAAAAATCAACAGTTCTGGTCGCTTAGGAAAAGCGCTGGAGGCTGTCAGACTCTTGGTGAGCGAATCAGAAAAAGAAGTCAACGATCTGATTTTTCAAATCGAAGAAAATCATGCGAACCGAAAAGATCTTACGTCAGAAGCGGTCACTTTATGTGAGACACTGGTTGATCCCGATGATGACGTGTTGGTGGTATCATCCAAAGATCTTCATGAAGGAGTCATCGGAATTTGCGCTCAGAAACTGGCGGAAAAGTATCAAAAATCAACGCTAGTGATCACCATCGACGATGCTGGGATTGGCAAAGGGTCCATGCGGTCTTTTGGCAATGACAACATTTTGGACATGCTGACGCAAAACCAGGCGCTATTGACTCGGTTTGGAGGACATGCCCAAGCGGCAGGCCTTCAAGTATTGGGTGAGAACATCCCAGCTCTTCGGGCGGGATTGAATGCGCTCTCCAATCGGCAAGAAACACCTGTGTTGAACGTAGATATGGAACTCTCGCTTTCGGCAGTGGAATTGGCAACGGTCAAAAAACTCCAAGATCTGTCATTTTTTACCGCTACTTTTCTATTTTCTGGATTAGAAATCGTTCGAAAGCAATTATTGAATGGCAAACACACGAAATTACAAGTCGTCGATAACGGTCAAATGTTCGATCTGCTTTCCTTCAATAATCCGGACTATTTTTATCGATTAAATCCCGGAGATTTGATCGATGTCGTCGGAGGGATGAGTATCAACACCTGGCGAGCCAAAAATTCGATTCAAGTGATCTTAAAAGATTTGGCATGCCCAGGATTCCAACTCCTGGATTATCGAGTTGATCCCGAATGGGAAAAAAAGGTGATTTTCCAAAAAGGTGAAAAACGAGCGATCTTGGATGATGCCAGCATTTTTACCCAGCAACAATGGAAAAAAGAAGCAACGGTTGTCCTGTCTCCCCGTACCATTGATCCCCCTTTGTCACAATTGTTGACCAAAGAATTTCTCTTGCGGGCTTACCGTTATTATGCAATTGAAAAGACAGCGACGTGTTCCGAGTTCGCGAAAGCATTGAACATTTCGGAAGACCAAGCGGACATTATCTTATCTATCTTTATTGATTTGGGATTTCTGGATAAAAACGCGTTTGGCTATGTATTCCAAAAAGCGACCGACAAAAAAGAATTGGCGGATTCACCACATTATCGACAATACGCGAAGTGGTGTGATCAAATTGAAGCACTATATACGATGAACATCAAAGAGTTGATGAGTCAATTTCCACAACTATCGGAGGCATGATATGAAATACGAAGATTATATTGTCAACATTCCAGATTTCCCGATTCCCGGAATTCAATTCAAAGACATTACTCCGCTGATTGGCGAAGGGAAAGCATTTCACAAAGCCGTCAGCGAACTTGCTGAATTTGGAAAGAGCGTCCATGCGACCAAAGTAGTTGGGCCCGATGCCCGGGGATTTATAATTGGAGCGCCGGTCGCCTGCATGCTTGAGATTGGGTTCGTTCCGGTTCGTAAACCGGGAAAACTTCCTCGGGAGGTCGTCCGTTATGATTATGATCTCGAATATGGCAAAAATACGCTCTGTCTTCATAAGGAAGACATCCGTCAAGGCGACAAGGTCGTCATCATCGATGATCTTTTGGCAACAGGAGGCACGATGCAAGCGACTATCCGACTGGTCGAACAAGCCGGAGGCGAAGTGGTAGGCCTTGGATTTATGATTGAACTCACCGAGTTGAATGGAAGGGAAAAATTCCCGGAGTACCCAATCAAGGTTTTAATCAAATACTGATCTCGTTTCAGGAGGGGTTCCATGAGCAAGGAAGAACAATATCTTCCCCTGAAAAATGCCCTATCCACTTATTTGACGCGTCCGGAGCATCTCGATTTTATCCGACGCGCTTTTGACTTTGCTTATGAAAGGCATATCACTCAACTGCGAAAATCCGGAGAACCCTATATTATCCATCCAGTTCAAGTGGCCATCACCCTCACCGAATACCGGGTGGATCCCAACACCATAGTTGCGGGATTACTGCATGACATATTGGAAGACACGGATACCGAATACTCCGAGATCAAAACGCTGTTTGGTGAAGAAGTCGCCGATATCGTCGAAGGGCTCACCAAGTTGCATTTGTTGACATATGAAGGATCTCGGGCGGCAGAACAAGCCAAAAACCATCAAAAAATGGTTCTCGCGATGGCCAAAGACATCCGTGTGATTTTTGTCAAGTTAGCAGATCGACTCAATAACATGCGCACACTAAACGTCTTGGAATCCGAACGCCAGCAACGCATCAGTCGCGAAACACTCGATGTATTTGTCCCGATCGCCCATCGCTTGGGGATGTATCGGCTCAAAGCGGAACTGGAAGATTTGGGATTCAAATATCTCTACCCTCGGGAGTATCAGGAAATCGCCCGGCTCATCAAAGAGAAAAAAGGCGCGCGGGAAGCGGACATCAATGCCATGCAGACCGAATTGGAAATGTTGCTTGCCAGCGAACATTTTCATTATGAGATCAGCGGACGCATCAAGAACATCCACAGTGTCTATCGGAAAATGCAAATCAAACATTTGGATTTTGAGGAAATCAATGATTTGATGGCTTTAAGGGTAATCGTCGACACAGTTAGCGACTGTTACCGAGCAATCGGAATCGTGCATTCAAAATACATACCAGTCCCCGGGAAATTCAAAGATTATATCGCCATGCCCAAACCAAATATGTATCAATCATTGCACACGACTGTCGTCCACAAGGGAAAAATCTATGAAATTCAGATACGGACAAAAGAGATGGATGAAATTGCCGAAAAAGGCGTGGCAGCTCATTGGGCATATAAGGAAACCCAAGGATCCGGTCAAAGCCGAAAAAATATCGAGGACATTGTTTCATCCAAATTGCGGTGGTATTCTGAATTGATTCGCTATACGGAAGAATCCAATTCGGATGAAGAGATCTTGAATATTTTTACCGACGATATCTTGAATGCCAATGTGTACGTATTTACGCCAAATGGCGATATCATCGACTTAAGTGCCGGTGCAACCCCGATCGACTTCGCTTTTCGCATCCACACCAAAGTGGGGGAAAAAACGGTTGGAGCCATCGTGAACGGCAAAATTCAACCGCTTGATTATACCTTAAAAACCGGCGACGTGGTGGAAATTAAAACTAGCCAGAATGCCGTAGGACCAAATGACAACTGGTTGAAAATTGCTAAAACGAGCAATGCTCGTAGCAAAATCAAGAATTTTTTGAACAAGCAACGGCGAGATTTCTTGGTAGAAAAGGGCAGAGAAGAATTGGACAAAGAAATCCAGTCCCGACATCTTCAAATCTCATTGACCGACAAGATGGCGAAAGATTTTTTTGAAAACAAAGGGGTCAAAACGGTCGAAGACCTTTATTATGAAATCGGGAAGAATATCATTTCTCCAATCGGAGCCTTGAACCTGATCACGGGCAAGGAAATATTGTCGGAAGAAGCGTTGATTGAAAAAATCAATCGTATTCCCGATGATAAAAAACAATCCAAACTGCGCACCTTGCACAGCGATATCAACATCATTGTCGAAGGTCTGACAAACCCGTCGGTCAAATTGGCAAACTGCTGCAATCCGATATTGGGAGATGAGATTGTCGGATATGTGTCCAAAAATTCGGGAATCATTGTCCATCGACATGTCTGTAAAAATCTTGATTATTTCGATAAAGCCAGACTCATCGATGTTTTCTGGGGCGCCAACACGACTAAAAAATATGAAACCAGTATCAAGATCATCGCTCAGAACCGCGACAATGTATTGGCGGAAATCATCAATGCGGCCACATCAGCGAAATCGACGATCAACCAGGTGTCCGCAACCACCAACAAGGTCAAAGAGGGCATCATTCGCATGAAGATTGAAATCGGCAATGTGCTGGAACTCGATAGTGTCATCGCCAATATCCAAAAGGTCAAGGGAATCTATTCGATTGAAAGGATTTGTTAGCGTGCGAGTATTGGTACAAAGAGTCAAAGAAGCATCGATTGCGATTGCGAATCAAATGGTGGCATCCATTGGGCCAGGAATGCTGTTGCTGGTTGGCTTTACACAAGGTGACGATTTGGAAAAAGTCCGTTATATGGCCCAAAAGATTGCCAAGCTTCGGGTGTTTTCCGATTCTTTAGGAAAAATGAATCTCAACCTTTCTTCGGTCAATGGGGAGCTCTTGGTTGTTTCTCAGTTTACACTCTATGCCAATCTGGAAGACGGAAATCGTCCCTCTTTCACACAAGCACTCGCTCCTGAGTTGGCGAGACCATTATATGATGCTTTCAACCAGCGTTTGGAAGTGGAGATTGGGCAACGGGTCAAGACGGGAGTCTTTGGCGAAAACATGGCGGTTTCCCTGATTAATGACGGACCGGTGACCATTTGGCTGGAACGCTGAAAAAAATCCCCGTTGTGTTTGACTTCATTTCGCATAACCCTTATAATATCTATGTACAACATAATCTATTACATTTATGGGAGGAGAACTTGAAATGAATAAAGAAGAAATCGTGTTTGAAAAAATTAAAGAAATCATCGTCGAAGAACTCGGGGTCAAACCAGAGAAAGTAATTCTTGAAGCGGGATTCTCGGATGATTTTGGAGCGGATTCTCTCGATGCTTTGGAGCTTTTCAATCAAATCGAAAGTGAATTTCTTGTGTCTATCACCGACGATGCTGCTCTCAAGATGAAGGATGTCAAGGATCTTGTTCAGTATGTCGTCGATCATGTAAGCGACAAATATTTCGGTTGAATATGATCGGTGCCATCCACCCGCTTTGGTCGAAGGCGATCGTCCTTTTCCATAGAGGACGATTTTTTTCTAAAGGAGGCTCCATTTATGATTACAAAAATTAAAGGAACACAAGATATTCTGCCGGAAGAATGTGTCAAATGGCAGGAAGTTGAACAGATTATCCGTCAAGTATCCCGATTGTATAATTTTTCCGAAATCCGTACGCCTATTTTTGAGGCAACGGAGATTTATCATCGTGGAACCGGTGAAGGAACGGATATCGTCAAAAAAGAAACCTATGATTTTCTAGACCGAGGCGAGAGACAAATCACTTTACGCCCCGAAGGGACTCCCGGAATTGTTCGGAGTATCATCGAGAACAAACTCTACACGACCTCGCCGCTCCCGCTCAAACTTTTTTATGTGGGTCCGATGTTTCGCTATGAACGTCCCCAAAAGGGCAGACAAAGGCAATTTCATCAATTCGGAGCAGAAGCAATTGGCTCGGCGGATCCAATGCTTGATGCCGAGATGATTGCGTATGCGGCGACTTTTTTGGCAGCACTGGGGCTTCACTCGGTTTTGGTGAAAGTCAATTCCATTGGCGATCGCGACAGTCAAGTCGCTTATGCGAAGGCACTAAAAGATTTTTTATATCCAGAGAAAGAACATCTTTGTCCGGATTGTCAACGCCGTTTGGATTCAAATCCGATGCGAGTATTGGACTGCAAGGTGGATATCGACAATCCCTTGCTGAAAAATGCACCGAAGCCACTTGATTTTCTCTCGGAAGCAGCCCAAGCGCATTTTAATAGCGTGTTGGATTATTTGAAAGCGATGGGAGTAGCGCATAAAGTGGAACCCAATCTTGTTCGTGGGTTAGACTATTATACGCATACCGTTTTTGAACTGGAAGCGGATATTCCTGGAATGGGTGCACAAAGCACATTGTGCGGTGGCGGCCGGTATGATCGTTTAAGCGAAACGCTCGATGGCCCGAATTTGCCCTCGGTTGGTTTTGCTTTTGGACTAGAGCGCTTATTGATTGCGAGAGACAAGATCAACATAGAGACTCAAGCCGCTTTCATTCATGCCTTCCTGATCGTATTGGGTGAAAAGCCCAAAGCTCGGGCGATGGCGATTGCGAGAAGCTTACGACATGGCGGGATCGTCACGGACATGGACTTCCAAGATCGTTCGCTCAAAGGGAAATTCAAACAAGGAGAGCGGTTGAATCCATATTTCTATCTCATTTTCGGAGAAGATGAATTGAATGAAGAATCGATCATGGTCAAACAAGTGAAAACCGGGACGCAAGAAAAAGTGTCATTGGATCAGCTGTATCGTTATCTGGTGGATTGTCTTCGGGCGGAAACTCCTTGTTCAGGACACTGCGAAAATTGTGAGAGCGATTGCTAGTTTTTGTCTGACCCGTTCTTTTCTTGCGCTTTTTATGTTATAATTTCAATTTGATGGGAAGTGAATCGAGTGAAGAAAAAACCAATTTCCGACGACCGCTTGAACCGGATCATCAAATATTTGGCGATTGCCCTTTTGTTTTTGGCAGTCCTCTTTATGGCCGTCCAATTTTCTTCGGTATGGAGTTGGATCATTGATGCGATCAAGGCCGTCATTGTTCCGGTTGGATTGGCATATTTATCGGCTTTGATCATGTTTCCGCTCATCAAGTATTTGGAAAAGAAGGGGATTGGGCCAAGAGGGCTGTCTTTAGCAATCGTCTTTTTGCTCTCTGTCGGGATCATCTTTGCGTTATTTTATTTTGTTACTCCGTTCGTGGTGTCGGAAATCACAGATTTCTTTAACGATGAGTTTCCCAAGATTTTGGATTATCTGACTGGCGATCTCCGAGATGATTTTATTTTCGGAACCGATGCTTATGATCGCTTGTTCGAATATCTTGAAGAATCTGATTTGATCAACAATTGGTTGAATGCGACGCTACCAAACCTGCTCAACCAGCTGGGAAGCTTTTTGTTTCCGCTCTTAACAGCAATCGCGATCTTGCCGATTTTACTTATTTACTATTTGCTGGATTATGAAATGTTGAGCGATCGCCTTCGGAGCATTATTCCTCAAAAACAGGAAAAAGCTGTTGCGGAATTAGGCAGCCGACTCAACCAGACCGTCGGAGCATATCTTCGCGGTCAGATTCTTTTGATGTTGGCAATCGGAACCGTCGCAACCATCGTCTATAAACTGATTGGGCTCAAGTATTATTTTGTCTTTGGTGTCTTGGTGGGAATCACCAATATCATTCCCTATTTTGGAACGATATTAGCCGCGTTGCCTCCGACCATTTATACATTCATCATCGGCGGAACACCGGGTCCATTGTTAGTGCTTGGGGTGAACGTGGTTTTGCAGTTTATTGAAGGAAATATTTTCCAACCAATCATTATGGCTCACCAACTGCAAATGCATCCACTGGTTATAATTACGTCGATTTTGTTCTTCGGATCATTATTCGGGGCGCTCGGAGTTATTTTCGCTTCACCGATTGCTGCGTCTATCCGCGTTATCTGGCAGTTTTTCCGTGAACAGCGACAAGCAGCGAACATGACACCGATTACCGGCGGAGATGCTTCGCCATGATGCCGGCAAACAAGGGGAAAATCTTTTCGCAATATGAGATCATCACGATCATGTTTTATTTTACCATGGTGTTGCTCCACCCCATTATTTTAGTTATCACCTACCTCTTCGATATTGCCAGCGTTGTCGATGTGCTCAAGTTTTCATTTTGGTTGATGATTGGCATTCTCTCGTTGACTTTGGTGGGAGGCGTATTGCTTTTAACCCAAAAAGATCGGTTAAAACGGCGAGTCAAACCGGCTTATCGTAACGAATACATCACGTTGCTTTTTTTAAGCGCTTTCGGGCTGTTGGGATTTGCTGTGCTCTATGATTATTTGGGAGGAAACCGGCAATACATTGCCAACGTGTTGACGGCCATCCTGGCGTTGATGGTCTATGTATTGATCGTGCTTGGCCGGAAATATTTCAAGTTTGATTATATGCGACAGAAATAACGGCTGCGGGCGCAGCCTTATTTGTTGGGAGGGTATCCATGCGATATCAGCGTCTTGAAGCCATGATCGGAAAACAAAAACGAACACTGCTTCAAAAAAAGAAGGTGCTTGTATTGGGATTAGGAGGAGTTGGATCCTATGCGGTTGAAGCTTTGGCAAGAAGCGGTGTGGGGCGATTGATTCTTGTTGACCCCGACGTAATTGATATCACCAATATCAATCGGCAACTCGAAGCCTTGACCTCGACCGTGGGAAAGCAAAAAACCGATGTCTATCGCGAACGGATCCATGCGATCGATCCTGATATCTTCGTTGACATTTACACAGAGAAACTTTCCTTTTCAAACCTGGATCAGTTTCTGGCGTTGTCACCAGATTGGATCATCGATGCGATTGACGATATACCCGCGAAATGTGCCTTGATGGAAGCCGCAGGAGCAAAAAAACAAAATTTCATTTCCAGCATGGGTTTTGCGAACAAGCTGAAACCAGAAGCTATTCGGATTGCCAAGATGCGCGACACCTTTATGTGTCCTATGGCGAAAGCCATTCGCCATGAATTAAATAAACGCCAAGTTTCCTTGGATTTTCCGGTTGTTTTTTCAACGGAAAAGCCTCTAGTAAGCCAGAATGAGGCGGTTGATCTTGGAAGTGTTTCTTTCGTTCCCGCGGTTGCGGGATTGATGATGGCAAGTGTTGTCATTCGAGCTTTGATTGATTGGGAGGAAAAGGAATGAAGAACGTTATTGTTGCCGGCGGGTGCTTTTGGGGAGTAGAAGCCTACTACGCCCGATTAAAAGGCGTGATATCCACCGAAGTGGGCTATATCGATGGCGATTCAGAAAACCCAAGCTATCAGGAAGTTTGCCAGGGATCCAATCATGCGGAAGCCGTCAAAATTCAATTTGATGAACACCTCATCAGCTTTAGCCAAATCCTGAACCATTTTTTGCGAATTGTCGATCCCACCCAAGTCGATCGCCAGGGACCCGATATTGGCCGACAATATCGAAGTGCGATCTATTGCTATTCAGAAGCGGATAAAGAGCAAGCGATCCTATATTTTCAAAAACGGCAACCAGATTATTCTCGGCCGATACGAACGGAAGTCAAGAACATCATGCCGTTTTACTCAGCTGAAACCGATCATCAGAAATACCTTTTCAAAAATCCGAACGGTTACTGCCACATTTCGCTTAACAAAGCAAAGAAAGAGGAACTGAAGGAGGAGTATCATGATTAGAATCCATCCGGACATCAAAAAAGCTTTGAAGTATCGTCAACCAATCGTGGCGCTGGAGTCCACGATCATAGCGCATGGGATGCCATATCCGCAAAATGTGGAAACGGCGCTGAACTGTGAAAGGATCATTCGCGAGAATGGAGCTATTCCGGCAACCATGGCAATTCTTTCTGGAGAAATCACCGTTGGGCTCACAATATCAGAAATAGAATCGATCGGATTACACGGTAAAGAAGTTCGTAAAATATCTCGACGTGATTTTGCGGATGTGATCTATCGTAAGGAGACTGGGGCATTAACCGTAGCTGGTACCCTCATGGTATGCGCCATGACGGGAATCCGCTTTTTTGCGACGGGGGGCATTGGCGGCGTTCATCGCAACTTTTCCGAAATCATGGACGTATCTGCTGATCTCGATGAACTGGCTGAGAGCAATGTTTGTTTGGTTTCCGCTGGGGCAAAAGCGATTCTTGACATACCCAAAACGCTTGAATATTTGGAGACAAAAGGGGTTTCTGTCATCGGGTATCAAACCAACCTATTTCCCCAATTTTATACGCGCGAGTCGTCGCTTCCGGTTGATTTTCGCTTGGATAATCCCGAGGCGGTCGCTCAATATTTGAAAACGAAAGACCAATTAGAAATCAACGGTGGAGTCTTGATCGCCAATCCCATCCCCGAGATTTATTCGATCCCGAATGAATTGATTGATGATGCCATTAACAAAGCGGTTAAGGAAGCCGAACAAACCGGTGTATCTGGAAGTGAAGTAACCCCCTTCTTGTTAAAGCGCGTCAGCGAACTGACGGATGGACGCAGTTTGGAAGCCAATCGCCGATTGGTTTATAACAATTGTGAATTGGCAGCGAAAATTGCTCTCGAATCGTCCAAACTCGAGGCGAAGCGATGAAAAGAAGCGACTATCTGTCATGGGACGAATACTTCATGGGGGTTGCCCATATGTCCAGCATGCGAAGCAAAGACGAGTCATCCCAGGTAGGAGCTTGTATCGTCAACCATAAAAATCGGATCGTCGGCATCGGATATAATGGATTTCCTATTGGCTGTGATGATGATGATTTTCCTTGGGAACGCGATGGCGGTTTTTTAGATACGAAATACGCGTATGTTGTTCATGCCGAACCCAATGCGATCTTAAATGCTACCGTACCTCTGGATGGAGCAAGAATGTATGTCACCCTGTTTCCCTGCAATGAGTGTGCAAAACTCATTATTCAAGCCGGGATCAAAGAAGTGATCTTTTTGTCAGATAAATACGTCGGTACGCCGTCTGATATCGCCGCTAAGCGCTTGTTTGAAAGCGCCGGTGTCGTAACAAGGCAATTGGATAATTATACGTTACAGGTGATTAAACAATGAATGAACTGGTTGAAAAATATCAACACGCCATCAAATATCTGTTTATTCCTTACTTGGTGTTATTATTTTTGCTTTTCTACCCGTTGGAATACTATGTCCAGTCTCCGGGAGGATTGTCAGAAGTTGAAAAATTAGTCAACATCGAGTATCAAGAAGAAAAAGAGACGAAAGGATCGATATCCACGACTTTTGTGATGGGAATACCTTCTCCAACTATTTTTCAATTTTTGGTTGGGTATTTCAATCCCTATTCAGACCTTTCTGTATTGCCGGCATCCTACCAACAATACACCCCCACCGAAGTGACACGCATCAGCAATCTCGATAAAGTGATATCGCTTCACAATGCGGTGATTGTGGCCTATCAGGCTCGGATGCAGGATGATCCGGCAATCATCCTTAGTTCTGAAGTAAAAACAGTAGTCTTTGGGAAATCATCGACTTTATCTCATTATGACGAGATCGCTTTTGGTGATGAATTTGTCTCTCTTCTTGGCGATAATGATACGCTGGTCAAGTCGATTTCCGAAATTGGCGGGGCGACCACAAACGGAAACGAGTATGCATTTACTTTTCGAAATAAAGCGGGAGAACTCTATACTGTTAATCTTCTTAAAAATCTCGACACCGGTCTTTTTGGAATCACATTCAGAACGTATGAAGAAGTCGATCCAGCATTAAGTTATCCAATTTTCACCATCAATGATTCCAATATTGGCGGTCCTTCGGGAGGGTTATTACAGACATTGGCTATTTACGACATGTTAACGGAAACAGACATCACCCACGGTAAAAAAATTGCCGGGACGGGCACAATCAATCAAGATGGATCGGTCGGTTACATTGGGGGAGTGAAACAGAAAATCATTACCGCATACGAAAACAACGTCGATGTGTTTTTTATTCCGTATTTGGACGATGTCAGTTATGATAATTATTTAGAGGCCGTCAATGTCTGTAAGGCGTATAATATTCCATATGAAGACTGGTTGATTCCCATTGAAACATTCCAGAATGCGCTTGATTATCTCAACCTCATGGGAGGTGCCGAATGAAACAATATTTTGCCGGTTGGCGACAAATCAAAGCGGAATACGGTGTGAAAGCGATTTTGGATGCTTTTTTAGGTGCTTTCTTATTGTCGACTTTGGTCATCGCTCCGATTTATTTTATCTTGATCGAAGTGTTAATCGTCTATTTCGTCAAAGTATATACCTTGGC
>JAAYZB010000248.1 GCA_012515085.1 Acholeplasmataceae bacterium | reverse complement strand
CTCCTTAAATAAATAGTCTTTTTTGGTCATTTTATAGTATTTGGCAAGTTTGACCGTTTTGGTCCTTGTAACATACTCACTGTCTTTTACATAAGTAAACCCCAAGCGTTTGATCACATTGGCAGATTTTTGGTTTTCGACGAAATGGGACACCCAAATCGTTTGAATCCCGGTCTGAGTAAAGACATGTCGGATGGCGGCCTGAGCGGCTTCATTCATCAGTCCTCTGCCTTCATAGGGAGTCGAGAGGACATACCCGAGTTCTTTGCACAACTCGCCATCCAAACTCACAAAGTCATGCATCCCGACTGATCCGATCACTTTGTTATCCGCTTTCAGCCACAATGCCCAAACATCATCCTTCGCTTGAAACTGCTTAATGATCTCGATGCTTTCCTCGATGCTCTTGTGCGGTGCCCATCCCGCCATGGGCCCCACCGTGGGGAGTTTGGCATAGGCAAAGAGATCTTTGGCATCTTCAAGCCGAAAACTTCGTAACAACAAACGAGTCGTTTCAATCGGTTTCATTCCATTGCCTCACTGACGGTCAAGGCCCCGTTCAAGAGCGTGATCGTGGTCTTTGGGGTGATGTCTAATACGATTGTTTCACTTACTGCTTTTTCCAAAAGCGCCTTCGTTTCCATTATGGCTTCCATCTGGATCGCCGTGAGCGTATCGGGGCGAATCACCGGATTTTTTGGAACATAGACCGAACAACAATCGTTGAATGGTCGATTCGAGATTTCGAGCGTCCCGATTTTTTTCGCGATGGACATGATTTCCAGTTTATCGAAATTGGCGAGTGGCCGAATGACGAGTCCCGTAATTGCGTGTTGAATCGTCGCCAAACTTTCCAGTGTCTGCGAGGCCACCTGGCCAATGGAGTCCCCAGTGAAGATTGCGGTTGCTTTGTTTTTTTTCCGGATCATGTCCGCAATCCGTAACATCATTCGGCGCATGATGGTGATTTGGTATGCCTCCGGCACTTTTTCAAGTATCAGTTGGTGAATCCCAACAAAAGGCACCAAATGCAGTCGCATGGTTTCATTGATCGAGTAATTGGCCAAGACCTTAACGAGATCAATCGTTTTTTGCGCCGATTCAATCGGCGTGAGCGGTGTGGATTCAAAGTGGATGCAATCTACTTCGATCCCTTTTTTCAGTGCACAAAAGGTCGCCACCGGGGAATCGATCCCTCCCGATAACAAACTGACGGCCTTGCCACTCATCGGAATCGGAAAACCGCCGAGTCCCATGAGTTGATCGATGAATAAATACGCGCCGTCTTTTCGGACTTCAATCATGAGCGTGAGTTCGGGAGTGTGCACATCTACAATCAAAAAATGAAGTGATCGCAAGATCTTCTTCGCGACAATCTGAGAGATTTCCATCGAGGTCTCCGGAATGGTTTTATCGGCTCGTTTCGTCTCCACTTTGAACGTTGTTGTCTTCCCGCCGGTTTTCTCTTGGATCAACCCTATCGCCAATTCGGCGATCTGGTCGTAATCAATCTCGCAATGGGAAAGCAAACTAAACGAATATAGCCCTGGAACCTTTTGAAGCCGACAAATGATCTCATCGGCAGAGACTTGATTGATATCGATATATGCCCGATCGTGACGAAAGTCATAACGAACGGGAAACGACGCCAATTTTTCCTTGATCCGTTCATTCGCTGTACGGACGAAGAGCTTTAGATTGCGCCCTTTTAATAACAAATCTCCGTATCGAACCAGTATGAGTTCATTCATCTGTTTCCTCCCAAGGTTGATAAATCTATTGTATCACACCCTTGTGAAAAGTAATGAGATAATTTATAATGAACCGGGTGATAATCGATGAATGCTCAATTTGATATTCCCTTTAGCCGTAGAGAACGCGATCCGCTCTTTCTGGAATATTTAAAAGGATATCTCGACAAAGAACTGCCGCTCATAACCAATCTCGCCAACATGGCTGCGTTGATCAAAACGTTCTATCCGGAGTTGAATTGGGCCGGTTTTTATCTGAGTGATGGGAAAAAACTCACGCTTGGTCCCTTTCAGGGCCTTCCCGCTTGCACGTCCATCGCCTTCGGAACGGGCGTTTGCGGGCAGGCGGCAAAAGCAAGACAGACACTCTTGGTTGACGATACCGCCCAATTCCCGGGACATATTACCTGCGATCCTTTGAGCCAGTCCGAATTGGTGGTGCCGATCGTGGTGAAAAACCGCTTGGTTGGTGTCTTGGATCTCGATAGTCCCGTCAAAAATCACTTTCAAAAACGTGATCAAGATCTTTTCGAACAAGCGGTGACGCTTTTCATTGACATTTTATAGGCTTTCCGCTATAATAATCCGTGCGCATGTAATAAAAAGCAGTTGTTTTCGAAGTGATTCTTCAGGGAAATTGTTCCATTCAAGGTTTGGCAGTACTGTGAACTGCTTCACAAGAACCCATTAAAACAATCCCGTTCACCACGATGAAAACTCCTCTCTCATTACGCGACACTTTAGTAAAGGAGGATCATACGATGTCAAGATTTACAGGTTCCCAATGGAAGGTATCTCGCCGACTGAACTATTCGATTTCAGAAACCGGAAAAGAAACCGCTCGCCGTCCGTACGCCCCTGGCCAACATGGCCAAAAGCGTTCAAAAATGTCGGAATATGGCACTCAGCTTCAAGAAAAGCAACGCGTCCGTTTCACTTACGGTGTCAACGAACGTCAGTTCCGCAAGACTTTCAATGAAGCCAAAAAACTCCCTGGCAAACAAGGCGCAAACTTCTTGTTCTTGTTGGAATCGCGTTTAGACAATCTGGTCTATCGCTCCGGCTTTGCGAAGACTCGCCAACAAGCCCGTCAACTCGTCAATCATGGCCACATCATCTTGGACGGCAGAAAAGCGTCGATTCCGTCGATTCGGGTCAAACCCGGTCAAGTCATCTCCGTCAAAGAAAAATCTCGCGACCTCACAATCATCAAAGATGCGTTGACAGCCGTCGTCTCGAGAATGGAATATATCGGCTTTGATGACAACAAGATGGAAGCCACGTACATCCGGTTGCCCGAACGCTCGGAAATATTACCCGAGATCAAAGAAAACCTGAT
>JAAYZB010000039.1 GCA_012515085.1 Acholeplasmataceae bacterium | reverse complement strand
TTTTGTTTCATTCTTTTTGATCAATTGGTACTTTTCCTGAAGATGGATATTGTGATTTTCCAATTGTTGTGGGTCTAAAAACAAGGAATTGACAATATTCCGGCCAGGATGATTCTTTGTGCCGCTTACCGCCCAATCCTTGTTTGGCAGAAAACGTTTTTTGCTTTGTTTCTCTAAATCGACCGATTCCATCATCTGCCCGATCAATCCGTCGACAAGAACCATAACCGGATTTCGGTAGTAATCGGCAATGTCAAAAGCCTCTTTAAGGGTATCGATCGTTTCTTGGATTGTTTCTGGAGCAAAAACGATCACTTGATAATCGCCATTTCCCCCACCACGAGTGGCTTGATAATAGTCGGATTGAGAAGGTTGAATTCCACCTAGTCCAGGCCCGCCGCGCATTACCGAGACGATGACACAGGGAAGTTCAGCTGCAGCAATATATGAGATGCCTTCTTGTTTTAAGGCGATGCCCGGCGATGACGAAGAGGTCATCACTCGTTTTCCCGCTGCTGCTGCCCCATAGACCATATTAATGGCCGCAACTTCGGATTCAGCTTGTAAAAAAACTTTCCCGTTGGGCAATAAATGTTTTGCTAAATATTCGGAAACTTCGTTTTGAGGCGTGATCGGATAACCAAAGTAAGCATCTAAACCGCCCATCATTGCGGCAACAGCGATCGCTTCATTGCCTTTCATCAGTGTCTTAGCCATTATTTGTCCACCTCCACTGTGATGACGGAATCCGGACACATGATGGCGCAAAAAGCACAGCCGATGCATTTATCGGGATCGGATACTTTGATGATATTATATCCAGCGCGATTCAATGTCGTCTTGTCTTGATATAGAATCTTTTGGGGACAAAATTCGACGCAAAGAAGGCAGCCTTTGCATCTTTCGTAGTCAAAGATAGTTTTTCCTTTTGGCATGTGTACCTCCTAGTACCAATTCTTTCGAAAATAGAGTTTGAGGATCAAGGGTTCTCCGGCAATTGGAATTGTGGGATCATACAATTCTTCATAAACAGAGGTAAAAACGATGGGAATGTCCGCTTTTTTTGCCACACCGGCTATTTTCGCTTCGCCCACCAGAATATCATCATAGGTGGTTTCTCGAAGCAGATTGGAATTGTTGATGATTCCCGTCACCTTAAAACCAGAAGCGCCTTCGATTTCACGGATCATTCGAAGGATACTTGCTCCATCGTGAGTCTCATCCCGATAGACATTGGCGACAACAAAGAGATCAATGTCGGATGAGTACTCTTGTTCAAACTGCCGCATGACTTTGGCACCCAAATCATTGCCGCCCACATCGAAAATTGCCGTTTTATCTGATTGACGAAACGGCATGAAGATTTTTTTCGATAAATAGGGAACATCGGCATAAGCTCCATTCTGTAAATCCGATGATATGATCTCAATGTTTTTTTGCTTGAGAAATCCTTCGGCTTCTCGAGAACGAAAGTAGGGATTGATGATATCCAAATCCACAAGATAATTGACTTGCTTTTGGATTGCGAGATTCAACGATATTTCTGTTTTTCCCGACCCATAATAGCCAGTTATGAATGTGATCCGTTTCATAGGCTACCTTTTAATGTAATTCGATCGGACACCGGCAATTGTTTCGATCCGGTTCTTTGCAAACACTTTCGCCGCCGCGTGTGTGGTGATATTTTCTTTTTCAGCGATTTGGAAAATATCCAATAGCCGATCATAGATCTTTTCGGTATCATGAATAGCAGCTTCACGGTTGTAAGAACTCAATTCATGATAGACATTGATCAAACCGCCGGCATTGATGACAAAATCTGGCGCATACAAGATATCGGCATCTTTCAACATTTGTCCGTGCTTCTCTTCATCCGCAAGCGCATTGTTCGCACTTCCTGCGACAATCTTCGCTTTGATTTGCGGTATGGTTTCGTCATTCAGAATCGCTCCTAAAGCACAAGGGGCGAAGACATCGACATCGAGTCCAAAGATTAATTCCGGTTTGACAAAAGTGACATCCGGATGCTCTTTTTTCATCCGATCGATATATTTTTGATTGATTTCCGTGAAATAGATTTTCTTTGCTTTCGCTTCAACCAAATAGTTAACCAAATAATATCCGGTCTGTCCGGTTCCTTGAACCGCAAACGTACGGTTTGAAATATCATCGGATCCAAACACGTGTTTTAATGAGGCGCGAATCCCATGAAATACGCCAAGGGCAGTGATGGGAGAGGGATTACCAGACTTACCCTCTAATCCGACGACATAGTTGGTTTCCATATGAACAAATTCCATATCCTTTGTGGATGTATTGACATCTTCAGCAGTAATGTAGCGTCCGTTCAGACTTTGAACATAACGACCCAAAGCTCGGAAATAGGCTTCGTTTTTCACTGTGTTGGCATCACCGAATAACACGGTTTTTCCCCCACCGAGATTCAAACCTGCGGCAGCGGCTTTGTAAGTCATCCCCCGAGCCAATCTCAAGCAATCCATTACCGCGTCTTCTTCACTCGCGTAGTTCCACAACCGGGTTCCACCCAATGCGGGTCCTAACGTGGTATTGTGTATTACTGTGACGCCTTTTAAACCAGTTGTTCTGTCATAAAAATAAACGATTTGTTCATAGCCATGCTTTTCCATGTAATCAAATTTGTTCATATGTTTCCTCCTTATATATTGAATGTCGACAGTTGTATAAAAGATAGAAAACGCTTACAAAAACATTATAGCACGATGACTTCGGAAAACCAAGAAAAAAGCGTTATACTCACAAAAAACCAGAGGGTTCTTTATCTGAGTTTTCTCTGGTATTATTAAAAAATGACCCGACTTTTATAGTTGCTTGGGGAAAAAAGGGGATCGATGGCGAAAATGAGCCATCGATCCGAATTATCGGTTGTAGTAAACTATGTTCTTCAATAATTGTGTAAGTGCTTCTTCCTTGTAAT
>JAAYZB010000247.1 GCA_012515085.1 Acholeplasmataceae bacterium | reverse complement strand
TATACTCTGATCTTAGCCTCGGGCGACATGCTTCAAGGGACAGCGCTCTCCAACGAGTATCGCGGAAGGCCCGTGATTGACGCCATGAACCGGATCGGTTTCGATGTCTTCGTGCTGGGAAACCACGAATTTGATTGGGGTGTTGAGACCATTCAACGCTATCAAGATGGCAATTTGACCAATGGGGAATCGGCTTTTCCATTTCTGGCGGCCAATATCGTCTCGACTGAAACCGGAGAATTATTGGACTGGGCAGAACCAACCGCGATCTTTGATTTGAACGGGATCCGTGTGGGCGTGATCGGTGTGATTGGATCAGAAGTATACGGCTCAATCTCTCCTTCGATGGTGACCGGTTTGACTTTTTTGGATGAGGTTGCCACCATCCAAGAGTATGCCTATACCTTAAGAGAAGAAGAACTCTGCGATATCGTCATCGTATCACTTCAT
The DNA here is from genome assembly GCA_012515085.1 of Acholeplasmataceae bacterium. Classification (GTDB taxonomy): domain Bacteria; phylum Bacillota_I; class Bacilli_A; order Izemoplasmatales; family Hujiaoplasmataceae; genus JAAYZB01. The sequence goes on along the minus strand of JAAYZB010000247.1, from coordinate 4,471 downwards.
TATTATGACCCGGATATGAACAAAATCATCAGTGACTTCTCAGGATCTTATCGGATCGATGCGATTTTCAACGGTCACTCGCACACCTCCGTGGCCGATACGCCTGGAGATGCCTATGGGCGGACCGATATCACCATTCCTTATGCTCAGGCTAGTAACTATACGTCTTCTCTATTCACGAAGATCACGTTGATGTATGATCGGTCTGCCGGGGTGGTCTTGAGCGGGTGCGCCAAAACGCTCAAATTGCAGGACCTTTCCGCAACAAATAGTGTCATTGATCAGCTCTTGCATGTCTATGCATCGGATCCAGAATACATTGAAAAAATGAGCGAAGTACTCGCCTTCAGCACGAGTTCTTTTAGTAAATACGAGTTGGCACCTTGGGGGGCATCTGTCATTCGAGATTATTCCGGTGTGGATGTCGGCATTCTCAATAGCGGCGGTTTCCGAGTTTCCATGGAATCGGGAGATGTCACCATGGAAGAGTTGGTTGAAATCTATCCGTTTGACAATCAGATCAAGTCATCGCTGTTGACCGGAAGGCAATTGACTGACCTTTTTGAAGCGGATGCCGGTTACTTGATCTTCGATGACCAAGTCACCTATTCTAATGGAATCTTATCGCTGTCGGGGGTCCCAGTCGGAATGGAGTCCAAGTACCGAATCGGGGCGGTGGACTTCATTTTTGATGATGACGATTTTCCGTTTCTAGAAGGCGAAGAAGTCCAAAACACGAACTTGTTCATGCGAGATCTCTTGGCTGAAGACCTTCGAAACAACGCCGGGTCCTTCAATCCGGCGAATGGGACCAGTGCTCCACCGGTCGCCTAATAAATGAAAGTCAGCATTTTCACTTGAGACAAGCTTTTTTGTAGCATTCTTTTATAAAATAAGATATAATATTTTGTGTTCGGGAAAGTTACGAACACAAATCGTGGGGTTGTAGCTCAGCTGGGAGAGCACCACAATGGCATTGTGGGGGTCGAGGGTTCGAGCCCCTTCAGCTCCACCAGAAAAAATATAAAGTCGACTTCTTTGGATGTCGACTTTTTATGTTATTAGAAACTGATGAAATTGCTTAAGTACTTATCTTATATAAAGTACTATATATAGTGCTTTACTTATATATAGTGGATTCTAAGACTGTACTCTTGTCATCAATCCAGATGAGCATCTATTTTGAAGAAGATTGTATGCTCGCTAAGATGGCTTTGACTTCTTGGTCATGTTCGAATAAGGAACAGCCACCGTCGTGCTCACCGCCGACCAGTCCTTCCTCTCGAAGTGCTTGAAAAAAGGGAGATGATAACACCTCATAGAGAGAGTGATTGCGAAGATTCCGATCGGAATATGGAGCAAACGGACAGGCTTCGGCATCGCCATAAGGATTGATATGAAAGAAACCGCGACCAGCGGCCAAACAACCACCCAAATGAACTTCATCGCCAGGGAATGAGAGCAATGCGATTCGCGGGTGATTGTGTTTGAGCTGTTGACTCTTACTTAGTAATTGGACTCGACTTTCGGGAGTGAAAGCCAAAGGATGGTCTGCTTGTTCCATGGGAACATATTCGATCAAAAAGACCAATTGAACCCCCGACTTATCCAAATAATCCATAAAATCGTCCGTCAATACATGATCCATATTCTTGGTGGTGACGGTAATCGATACGCCCATCATGATTCCGGCCTTTTTCAAGGATTTCATTGCTTCATTGATGATTATTCCCATGCCGATTCCTCGACGCTCATCAGTCGATTCAGGAGCCCCTTCCATGCTGATGATGGGAATTAAGTGAGGGTTTTTTTGCAAGAGACTGATTGCTTTTTTTGTGAACAACGTGCCATTCGTAAAAATCGGATATACCAATTCTTTGGCTTGGCAAGCAGCTTCAAGTACATCGGGACGAAGCAACGGTTCACCTCCGGCAAGAAGGCAGAAGGAGATGCCTAACGCTCCTGCTTGATGAAAGATATTTTCCCATTCATCTTTCGCGAGTATTCGTCTCGATTTATCTTCGTCACAGATTCCGGTCGCCCGAGCGTAACAGCCAAGACAATTTAGGTTACAGCGGTTCGCAATTGACGCAATCAAAAACGCAGGGATTTGCACTCCTTTTTTTTGGCTGGCAAGACGAATTTTCCCTGCTTTATGAAGAATGTGTGCCCGTTTTAATAAAAAAATTGCGGTTTTTGGATCTCGTAAATGATGTCGGATCAATTGATTGATCAGTTGTCTCGAGTGATCGACGAGATATTTTGTTAAAGGAAATGAATCCACTGGGTATCCTTCTTTCCATGAATTTGCTCAAGCGAACAGAATCAAATAAAATGAACAGATATATCATATTATTACCATTGATTTCTGTCAAGTTGAGTCGTTGTTTTTTTGTTCAATCTCTACAAAAAAACATGATATAATAATGACAATGACAGAGTAACTTTTTCCAATCGTTCATAAGGAGTCTTATGAAAAAACAACAACAGAAAAGTGCGTTGGTTTTTCTCGTTTTTTTAGGCTTTATCAGTCTGCTATCCGATTTTACCCATGAAGGTGCTAGAAGTATTTATGGCTCCTATCTGGGGTTGATCGGTGTGAGTGCATTTCTCATTTCTTTGATATCCGGGTTGGGAGAATTTCTAGGTCAAGCTCTTCGAATCGGAACGGGAATTATTGCGGATAGAACCCGGAAATATTGGTTCATGATGATTTTGGGATATGCCATCAACTTGCTGGCAATTCCCTTGATTGCACTGACCAATGAATCAATTTGGCAAGTGGCATTGGTATTGATTCTCTTGGAAAGAGTGGGGAAAGCGATTCGGGCACCGGCGAAAAGTGCCTTGGTATCGTTTACGACACCTCAACTTGGGGCCGGAAAAGCCTTTGCCATTCAAGAAGCTTTGGATCAGCTAGGGGCATTTCTTGGTCCGTTATTTGTGTTTGCTATTTTGTCTGTCCGCGATCAGCCAACGATAACGGACTATCAATTGAGTTTTGCTCTCTTGGGAATTTTTGCGATAATGACGTTGGTTTTATTGGTAATTGCCAAACGGAAATATCCACATCCTGATGAATTTGAGACCAAGACGCTTGTGTCTGGATTTCGATCATCAAAAACGTTCATTTTGTATCTTTTCGCTATTAGTTTCATCGCGTTTGGATTCATTGATTTTCCGGTCATTGCTTTTCATCTTGATCAATCCGGAACGATTCCGGCTGTGATGATTCCTTTGCTATATGCGTTTGCAATGGGCATTGATGCCATCTCTGCACTGTTTTTTGGGCACTTGTTTGATAAGATTGGCATCAAGTCCTTGATAATCGCAATTGGCTTGTCTTTAGCGTTTGCTCCGCTGATATTTTTGACTGAAACACGCTTTTCCATAATTGCTGGTGTCCTTTTTTGGGGTGTGGGAATGGGGGCGCATGAATCGATTTTAAAATCGGTAGTCGCACTGATCGTCTCCAAGGAGAAACGAGCGACCGCCTATGGCATCTTCAATTCGGTTTTTGGTCTGGCTTGGTTTCTGGGATCGGTCACGATCGGTTTGCTCTATGAGTGGTCCCTCATTGCCTTAGTCGCCGTGTCACTGTCCGCCGAGGGAATCGGCTGTCTCTTGCTTTTGTCATTTATTCACTATAAAAAGGATAGGCTGAATTCTTTTTGAAACCAGCAAAAAACCCGAAAGCTGAGATGCCATCGGGTTTTTTTATATCACTTTTTGAGAGGACTTATGTTGATTGCTTGAACTTGGAATATCCCGTTGGAATAGGTTAAGGAGTTAACGCTACAATTATTTAGTAATGATGCATAAGTGAAATTTGGAAGTGCTCGAACCAATACAGATTTGATCACATGAGAATGGGTGACGATCAAAATTCGTTGGTCAGGATTATTTTCACAAATTTCCCGAATTGCCTGATCGACTCGCATTTCCAGCTCTGCGTTTTTTTCCATGTGAGGAAGCGTTCCCGCGAAGACACCTTCATAATAGGCATCGTTAATTTTTTCTCCATCATAATCTCCGAAGTTTCGTTCAATCAGCCCCGGATGAACAATGATTTCTTTAGCAATTGCCAATTCTCGGCGAATGATTTCAGCCGTTTCATAAGCCCGGGTTAACGGCGACGCATAAATCGCTGAAAAACCTTCTTTACGGCTTAAAAAAAAGCGTGCCGTTTGAACCGCTTGTTCTTTGCCAATGGCATTCAATGGATTATCGGTACGGCCTTGAACCAAATATTGATGGTTAGCATCGGTTTCACCGTGGCGCACCATTATTAACTCATTCATAGTATCACCAAAGACAATTATACACTAATAATGGAAAATATGATATAATTTTTCATACGGGGTGATCATGAATGCGAATGATTGATATCATTGAAAAAAAGCGCGATGGACTGAGACTCACCAAAGCGGAAGTCCAATATGCGATTAATGGTTATGTCAAAGGCGAGATT
>JAAYZB010000246.1 GCA_012515085.1 Acholeplasmataceae bacterium | reverse complement strand
GACCCCAATCAGGACAACCCCACCGCCAGCCATGAGCTGTTTGATTCCCTGGCTCTTGGCACCTGGGTTGTCATTGCCATAGCCTTCGAGCAGGTTGATAACGCCCCAGACAGACAGCCCTGCTCCAAGGGCAATGACCAATACTTTGAGAATGTTGATTGCTTCATTGAAAAATCCCATATTCTGACCTCGTTTCTTGTATTTGCTCCTCTGTATTGAGGCTTGCTAATACATAAACAACGGTCACGGGATTTTTGCCAATTCAAGAAAGAAGGTATGAGGCATAAATTGAGGACCATCTTTGATTAATGTATCTACAGGCTGATAGGTGGGTTGATTTCAAGGTAACAAGAATTGCATAATATACCTTAAATCTATAGCAGGTGCTATAATTGCATATAGCACTTGCTATATGATACCTAGAGAGCGAGATATGGAACTATCGGAATTCATTAAAGATGTTCGCTTTATGTTGGAATTAAGTCAAAATGAATTGGCAAAAGCTTTAAATGTTAGTTTTTCATCAATCAATCGATGGGAGAACAAAAGGGTTGTGCCTAGTAATCTTGCACTAAAGACTTTTTTTGAGTTCTGTGATGGTAATTTTATTGATATACCCATTGAATTACGCGATTATAAAGCCCGATGAGAGATTGTAGTAGTTATACGAAAGGAGGTAGCTAAATGGCTAGGGCAGACTTGTTATTAGATATTATAAGATTTGGTTTAAATAACGATCATGTGAACTTCCGGAAAGCAGCTGAAGCTATTTGCGCTGAAGAGAGGTCTAAGCAACATGGCGTTTTGGCAAAGAGAATTGAGGATATACTACGTGTATCCTTGAAGGCTCCCACTAAAGATCTAAACATGCCGATGATTAGAAACGGCAATGGGGAGGGTCTGGTTTTCGAAAGTATCCCTGAGAAAAAGCTAGAACAATTGCTGTTATCACAGAAAATTGTTGATAGCTGTAAACAGTTAATCGAAGAACAAATGCGAGCGGATTTACTCCGATCTTACGGAATAGAACCTCGAAATAAAATACTACTGATTGGACCTCCAGGGAATGGCAAAACCTCACTAGCAGAAGCAATCGCTGAAGCTCTGATGCTACCATTACTTACAGTAAGATATGAAAGTCTTATAGGTGCATACTTGGGCGAAACAGCCTCGCGCCTTGTGAAACTTTTTGATTACGCAAAGACACGTCAGTGTGTCCTTTTCTTTGATGAATTCGAAACTATTGGGAAAGAACGAGGAGATATCCACGAAACCGGGGAGATAAAAAGGGTAGTAAGTTCTCTCTTATTGCAAATTGATTCCTTACCAAGTTATGTAATTGCAATCGCTGCAACAAATCACGATAGCTTGCTAGACAAAGCAGCATGGCGAAGATTCCAAATTCGACTGGAACTACCCAAACCTAGCCGAGGTGATTTACAAAAGTGGTTCGAGTTATTTGAAAAACAATATTCGTTTAATGGGTTTTCTTTCGGATATGCCTCCTCTACTCTAGCTAGAAGACTACTAGGTCGAAGTTTCGCTGAGGCGGAGGAATTTGGATTATCTGTATACAGACAATACATATTGCAGTTACCTGATGCGAAAACAAAAATCATTACAGAAAAAGCACTAGATTTGTATCCAATAACTGAAAGTTGCGATGATGCTTCTTCTATAGACAAGGGTGGTGAATAATGGCGGAACGTCCCATTCTCCTCTTCGGTCAACCTCGTAAATCGGATAAAACAAAACCTTTTGGAGGTGGCTCTAAGCTGAATCTTCCATCACACGCTAGACAGGTTCAACGACTTGGTCCTGTGATGTCCGCTTTGCAGACCGCAGTGGCCCGACTAAGCGACTCCCCGTCGGGTTTAGAATCTGAGAAAACCCTCGTGTTCAAGGTAAAAGAAGATGTTGAATCTTTTTTTACAGCTGTCAAACATTTCGGCACAGATATGGAATGGATTTTAGATGTGCAGGAAGAGATTGAAACGGACGACGACTTCTATGCTCTAAAAGATGATGGTAAGACTCGTAACGAGAATGTGACAACTATCACCGGAAAGCTGTATTGCGTCCTCTCTAATGCAAGGGCAATGGATGAAATGTTACATCTTTGGGATTCATATAGCAAGGACAAAAATACAAAATTTCCACGTGGTAAAACAGGTTTGAAACACATCTTTGACAGATTGGAGGACATTCATTTTTGGAGCTATAAGGAAAGAATTGAAGAAACTGGTATTCTGGACATCTGGCGGGAGGATCTAAAAAATCCAACCTTAGGTAACGTAAAATGTGAATTTGAGTTGGTATTTAGGTTGAGCAAAGCGAAGCGAGAAGAAGCTCAGCAACAGTTAATAGAGGATCTTGAGTCGTTAGGGGGACAAGTTCTTTCGAGTTCGGTCATCCCCGAAATATCATATCATGGAGTCTTGGCTTCCATACCAAGAGGCGTCGCGGAAGACATCATAAATGGTAATCGGACGTATTCGATTGTAATTGCTGATCAAATCATGTTCTTCAGACCAGTTGGACAAGCCGTGATTATCCCTGAGGAAATGTTTTCTGATGTTGAATTAAACATCCCATCTCCTGGTGATATTAATGAAGAACCAATAATTGCGCTTTTCGATGGCTTACCACAAGAAAACCATCCACTATTAAAGGAAAGATTGATAGTAGATGATCCTGAAAATTATGCCAAAGACTATGAAGTGCGAAATAGGAAACATGGCACATCAATGGCATCGATCATTATTTTCGGAGACATCAAACATATAAACCATGTTTCGAATCACAAACTATACGTTCGGCCGATAATGAGACCAGTAAGAAAGATAGAAGGTTTTGGAGAAGAAATACCAGAAGATATTCTGTTGGTGGATAAAATTCATATTGCAGTTAGACGACTGTTTGAAGACAATGAAGGTAAGGTTGCTCCATCAATAAAAGTTATAAATCTCTCGTTTGGTATAACTTATCGTCAATTTGATAGATTAATGAGCCCTTTGGCCCGACTCTTAGATTGGCTTAGTTATAAGTATGGCGTCTTATTTGTAGTAAGCGCAGGAAATCATCTGGAAAATATTAAAACTGGCATGCCATTCGATGATTTTTCTAAGGCTAACCTCGAAACCCGAGATGAAGCAATTATTCGTCACATTTTCAAAGAATCTAGAAATCTTAGATTGCTTTCGCCTGCAGAAAGTGTAAGTGCTCTCACTGTGGGATCTACATTCGAGGATTTTTACAATTTATCTAAGGATCCTCGTCTAGTGATGCCATGTTCAGATGGGCTACCATCTGCATTCAGTTCAGTGGGTATGGGCAAGAACAATGCGGTAAAGCCTGATATTTTGTTTCCTGGTGGGCGAAGTGGGATTGGTGACGATTTCAGTAAAGGTATTGGAAGTAATGAGATTGCGTGGAAAAATTTCCCTACACGGGGGCCAGGTATTGCATCAATAGCACCTCAAGGGGCTATGGGAAAAGCAACTTTAATGATGTATACATTTGGAACGAGCAATTCGGCAGCACTTATTTCTCATGAAGCATCACGCTGTTATGATTCACTTTTGGAGGTTTTTCAAAATTCAGGAGAAGTAATACCACAAGCACAGATTGCTTTATTGATAAAGGCTATGCTTATTCATGGCGCTCAATGGGGGGAATTGACAGATAAGTATGCAAATACACTTGGATTAAGAACGAGGAAGGAAAGGTCAACAAAACTACATCGTTTCTTAGGATATGGGAAACCAGTAATCGATCGCGTTATTGAATGCACAAAGCATAGGGTGTCATTAGTAGGATATGGTTCTTTGAAAATAGGCGAAGCGGTTGAATATGACCTGCCTCTACCCTTCGATTTGTCATCTAAAATTCATCGCCGACTTACTACTACATTAACCTATTTTCCCCCTTTTGTTTCTTCCACGCATAAATATCGTGGTGTCCAATTATGGTTTTCTATAGAAAATAGAATCAAAAAGTTGCTAGATAATCGATTAGACATTGATTCTAAAGCAACACAACGTGGATCTGTACAGCATGAAATTTTTGAGGATGATTCCGCAGTTGTTTGGGACGAGGATCAGGCAATAAGCATTAAGATCAACTGTCGCGGTGACGCTGATAAAAAGTTTGCATTACCCGTGCCGTTTGCTGTGATGGTTTCATTTGAGATGAAAGATACAGTCGATATTGATGTATATTCCAAGATAGCACAGAGAATAACAACTAGGGTGAAGATTTAAGGTTTTGTAAATCTGTATTAAAAAATATACTAAAGAATAATCTTGATGAGCATTGATAATTACTCATTAACATAATGCTATTACATGAATAAGAAATCAGTCCCAAGTTCCGATTGAAGCACTCCAATTCTTATCAAATTTCCCCTCTTGAATGATTGAAACCCACACCGGTCGAATGAACTTGTCAATGCCATTCAACACATCCTTAAGAAAGAGCTCCGGCAGTCTTGTTCGATAAAGGAATTGACGCCAGCGAACTTGAATATCTGGGTCTTGAGATAATGCGATGACCTTATCGAGGCTGTCTTCTTCATAAAATGAACCCCTATTTGTTATAGTTTCCCATATAGCCTGTTGGAGCAGACTGCCATCAAAGTCAAATTGGTTCGAGAGATAATAAATATCGTAAATATCTTTCATGCGACTCGTCAATTGTTGCCTTTGGATCAGTGCTTCGAATTTTTCTGCAATTGTGCTTTCTAATGAGTACGTTAGAATCTCAGCTGGTATAAAATCTTCCAGTTGCACTGGGATAATTAGTTTCTCGGGTTCCGGAACAACTACATCACCAATGCCAATATCGACATTGAAAGGCGTTTTTGTGTTTTTGATTTGTCCAACGAGCTGAAAGCTCACGCCCTTATACTTTCGTTGTGGTGATATTGTCTCAAAGCTTTGAGAAATCAATTTAATAAAATTGTTTCCAGTATCGATGGATATGATTTCGTCAACCATTCTTTGGATATCTCCAATACTCCCAGGTTGTTTCTGCAAAAGAAAATCAATGTCAGCAGTAGATCTGCTAACAAAATTACTGCGCGTGTAGATGAACATTCCCCCTTTCAATACAAGATGATCCACATATTCTGATTTGCTCAATCGACGCAAAAACTCTTCCTGGCAAAACAGCTGCAAAAGGAGTTGAAGAGATTTTCCGCTCTCTTTTGATTTTCTTTTTAGACGCGCAAGAACTGACGTTCCCAAATCTGTCATCAATAACAACCTTTCTTATAGTGATCTTATTCGTTTTCCAAAGAACGTTCGAATCATTGATCTACAACCAGATACCAATCCGGCTTTTGATTTTCTTTAGTATTCGTCGCTTCTTAGAGTAATCGAGCAAATTCGAAACATTCTTATTCGGATCAGCAATATAACCTTGAATTGCTTTATTGTACGTTTCGCGATCAATCTTATTTTCAAAAAAAACACATTCGCAAATCAGTCGATCCTTGTCAAATATCTTCAGGTCTGTATCACCATAAGTAGCATTCGTGATTCCGAACAAAAGCAGGTGTGCTTCCATGTAGTAAGGTCGTACGTAAGGGTAATCGATTTTGAAACGCGATTTTGAAACATCTTT
>JAAYZB010000004.1 GCA_012515085.1 Acholeplasmataceae bacterium | reverse complement strand
TCAATATCGTAATCTTCAGAAGCGGATATTTCGGTACGACGAGAATCGTTGTATTTTTCTTTGATTTCCAACGCTTCGTCAATCAAGATTTGGTGTTGCATGTTTTTGTCTTCTAGCACGCGGTTGTAATAGGAAATGGCGCTTTCAATCTCTTGAAGCTCTTTATGGATCTTTTCTCCTTCAAGTCCGGATAACCGGCGAAGTTGCAACGCCAAAATCGCTTTTGCTTGAATCTCACTGAATCCAAAACTCGCTGTCAACTTGGCTTCTGCATCGTCATATGCCTCACGAATAATATGAATGACGTCATCAATATTGTCAAGAGCCTTGATGAAACCTTGTAACAAATGCTCGCGTTGAATCGCTTTGTTGAGATCAAACTTCGTTTTACGGGTCAACACATCGACCTGGTGATCGAAGTAATACCCGATGATTTCTTTTAAGGGCAACACCATTGGCCGGTCATTGACGAGCGCCAGCATGTTGATGCCAAAAGAAACTTGCATTTGCGAATTTTTATAGAGGTTATTGAGCAGTACGTCGGGATTCACGTCTCGCCGCAGTTCCATCACGACACGCATGCCGTTTCGATTCGACTCATCCCGAAGATCCGTGATTCCATCGATGACTTTGTCTTTGGTCAAGGTCGCAATTCGATCAATCAACGTCGTTTTGTTGACTTGATAGGGAATCTCTTTGATAATGATCTGCTTTTTCCCTGACGCCATCTCCACTATTTCGGTTTTGGCTTGGATCCGAATGGTTCCTCTTCCACTCAAATATGCTTCCCGAATACCGGAAAGTCCCAAAATTTTTCCTCCAGTCGGAAAATCCGGTCCTTTGATTAATTCCATCAAATCCAACGGATCGATCTCGGGATTGTTGATGTAGGCGATATATCCATCAATCACTTCACCCAAATTGTGAGGGGGAATATATGTGGCCATGCCAACGGCGATTCCCGTTGCGCCGTTTACAAGTAGATTAGGAATTTTTGCTGGTAATACTTGCGGTTCGACTTCTGAACCGTCATAGTTATCGATAAAATTGACGGTGTCTTTCCGTAAATCTTTCAACATTTCTGCGGAAATCTTTTCCATCCTTGCTTCGGTATAGCGCATATGCGCTGCGCCATCCCCATCAATGGAGCCAAAATTCCCGTGTCCATTCACCAGCGGATAGCGATAATTGAAATCTTGCGCCATCCGAACCATCGCATCATAGATCGCGCTGTCCCCATGGGGGTGATATTTACCCATGACGTCTCCAACGATCCGTGCGGATTTTTTATATTGTTTATCAGGATAAACACCTAATTCATCCATTCCAAACAAAATTCGGCGTTGGACCGGTTTCAGTCCATCGCGAACATCCGGAATTGCCCGAGAAACGATGACACTCATCGCATAGCTCAAAAACGAGCTTTTCATTTCTTTGATCAAGTTGACTTCGACGACTTTGTTCGCAAGTGGGGCGTTCATTTGATTGTTATTGTCCATACTATCCCCCTACTAAACATCCAAATTGCGGGCAAATTCCGCATTGGTTTGAATAAATTCTTTTCGACTTGGAACATCGTCACCCATCAGCATCGAAAAAACACGATCAGCTTCCATGGCGTCTTCCAATGCCACTGTCAATAAAGTTCGAGTTTCCGGGTTCATGGTTGTATCCCACAATTGTTCCGGATTCATTTCGCCAAGCCCTTTGTAGCGTTGAAGAGCGGGTTTGCCGGATATTCTTGACAAAATCTCTTCCAGCGCTTTTTCTTCATAAGCATATTCAATCGTTTTTCCATATTGAACTTTGAAAAGGGGCGGTTGAGCAATATAAACATAGCCTTTTTCAATCAACGGACGCATATAGCGGAAAAAGAAAGTGAGAAGCAATGTCCGGATATGAGCACCGTCTACATCGGCATCGGTCATGATGATGATTTTGTGGTACCGAGCGTTTTCAATTTGAAACTCTTCACCGATTCCGGTACCGAACGCTTGGATCATGGATAATATTTCCTTGTTTTGTAATGCCCGATCCAATCGCGCCTTTTCGACGTTTAGAACTTTTCCGCGCAAAGGGAGGATCGCTTGATATTCCGAATCCCGACCTTGCTTGGCCGAACCGCCAGCTGAATCTCCCTCCACAATATAAATCTCCGATCTGGTCGCGTCCTTTGTCCGGCAGTCTGCCAGTTTGGAGGCAAAACCAAGCGAATCAAGTGGTGATTTCCGCCTAGTGGCTTCGCGAGCTTTTTTGGCCGCAACGCGAGCTCGCTGCGCCATCAACGCTTTTTCGATAATGTTCCGAGCAGCGGTTGGATTTTCTAGCAAGAACCGCTCAAGCCCCTCGCTCATGATATTGGCTACGACGCGTCTGGCATCGCTTGATCCCAATTTAGCTTTCGTTTGACCTTCGAACTGCGGATCAGGGTGTTTAATGGACACAATGGCGACCAACCCTTCCCGCGTATCCTCTCCAAGCAAGGACTCGTCCTTGCGAAAGATTCCAGAAGATTTTCCATAATTATTAAGAATTCGAGTCAAGGTTGTTTTAAATCCCTCTTCATGGGTTCCGCCTTCGGGATTGGTGATATTATTGGCGAAAGGATAAATATTCGCGGCATACCCGTTATTGTATTGCAAGGCTATCTCCACCGTGATTCCTTCTTGTTCGCCTTCGAAATATGCGACCGCTGGATGCAGCACTTCTTTTTCTGCGTTTAAAAAAGCCACATATTCTTTGACGCCGCCTTCGTATATGTATTCTTTTTGGATCACATTGTTCGCGTCGCGATAATCACTGATTGAAAAACGGATGCCTTTGTTCAAAAAGGCAAACTGCTGAATCCGTGTTCGCAATGCTTCAAATTCATATGATTGTGTTTCCTTAAACACTTCGGGATCGGCTAAAAAAGTAACAATCGTTCCTGATTCGGTCGTATCGCCGATACAGGTCAGTTCTTGTTTCACAAAACCGTGATCAAATCCCAAAGTGTAAATTTTTCCATCTTTGTGGATTTCAAGATTCATATATTCGCTGAGCGCATTGACAACAGAAGCCCCAACACCATGCAATCCGCCCGATACTTTATAGGACGCGTGGTCGAACTTTCCACCGGCATGCAGGACAGTGAAGACGGTTTCCGCCGTGGGTCGATGGGATTTTGGATGAATATCGACCGGGATTCCCCGACCGTTATCTTTGACGCGAATCACATTGCCCGGAAGAATCTCTACAGAAATCAGATCCGCATATCCTGCGAGCGCTTCGTCCACGGAGTTGTCGACAATTTCCCATACCAAATGATGAAGGCCTCTTGGCCCGGTGGTGCCGATATACATCCCCGGTCGTTTTTTAACCGCTTCCAGGCCTTCGAGTATCTGGATGTTGTTCGCATTGTAAGATCCGTTTTGATGTTGAATCACGTTAGTATTCCTCCTTGATGTATCCATTTGTCACACGAAAAATCTTTGCTTTTTTTATGATGGTTTCCTTGATTTCCTGAACGGACGTCGTCGTGACGATCGCTTGAAGATTAGCGGTGGTCAAGTATTCCAATAAGCGGTTTTGTCGCTCGGAATCCAGTTCGGAAAACACATCATCGAGCAAGAAAACCGGTCGTTCTTTTTTGATTTGGTAAATCAAATCTCCCAACGCCATAATCAGAGACAAAATCATGGTGCGTTGTTCGCCTTGTGAAGCGTGGTTTCTTGCCAAACGATCATCTAAATAAAAGTCATAATCGTCACGATGCGGTCCATAATTTGTGATTCTAGCTACTAAATCCTGATGATACTTGCTTTTCAAAAACGCGGTGGTATCGGTCGCTTCAATGGACGGACAGTAGGTCATGCTCATCATTTCATTTTTGTGAGCGAGGCGTTTATAGGCGGAATTCAATACGTCATTAATTTCTTTAACAAACTCATCGCGCCGCGCCATTACTTGTTGCGCATGAAACGCCAGTTGTTCGGTAAGCACATCCAAGAGCGTCGTATCCGGCTTTGGCTCAGCTGATAATTTCTTCAGCAATTCATTTCGTTGCCGCAAGGTATATTTGTAAGTCGTCAACATCTCCAAATAATTTTTGTCGATTTGGCTTAAAAATACATCGAAATAATAACGCCTGTCTCCGGGAGACCCTTTGATCAAGCTCATGTCTTCCGGCAAAAAACTCACAATGTGGAGATTGCCGATATAATCACTCAATCGTTTGATTTCATGATCATTCAACAAAGCTTTTTTCCCAATCTCCGTGATGATCAAAGACAAATCGATTTGTCGATTTTGACTGGCAACTGACGCCTGGATCTTGGCAAAGTCACATGTGTATCGTATCAAATCAGCATCTTCCACTTTGTAGGATTTTGCCAAGGACAGCACATAGAGCGCTTCCAAAAGATTGGTTTTTCCGGCGCCGTTTGCCCCGATAATAAAATGAATACCCGAACCAAGTGTCAGCGTCTGTTTCTGGTAATTGCGAAAGTTGGTTAGGGTTATTTTTTGGATCATCATGACTTTATCCCAATTTTCAAAGCGATTTGTTGATTGATGTGGATGACATCTCCAGGATACAATTTCCTGCCTCGACGGTTTTCCGGGGTTTGATTCACGGTGATTGTATTGCTAGCCAGATACAATTTGATTTCACCGCCACTTTGTAGCAAACCGGCATATTTTAATGCTTGCCCCAGAGTGATGAAAGGGGTTGTGATCCAGATTTCTTTCATCGAGATTCCTCCGGGGCAAAATTGTGACCTTTATATATAATATTATATAATATTTATATATAAATTACAACTCAAATTTGGCGTATTTGCTCGTTTTATTCATTCATTGGTGTCTGAGTTGAGAAAAAAGAAAAAAAGCGGTAGCGCC
>JAAYZB010000245.1 GCA_012515085.1 Acholeplasmataceae bacterium | reverse complement strand
TATCAACCGGAAATACCTCAAAATACAGGTAACATTATGCGTACCTGTGCCGGAACTGGAACGAAATTGCATTTGATCGAACCATTTGGCTTTCGCTTGGACGAGAAACAGTTGAAGCGAAGCGGTGTGAATTACTTGGACCATGTGAGTGTTTCTTCTTATCGCAACTGGGAAGAGTTTGTCGAAAAAAATCCCGGTCGATACATATTTTTGACGCGTTATGGCCATAAACCTCCTGAGGAAATGGATTTTTCGGATGTCAAGCAGATGATATATTTGGTTTTCGGACGAGAATCAACAGGACTACCGAAAGCGATTTTGAAAGCTCATCAAGAGAGCTGCATCCGTATACCGATGAATCCAAACATTCGCAGTTTGAACTTGGCGAATGCGGTCGCTGTTGTGTTATATGAAGCGCTTCGGCAGCAACACTATCCGGGTTTATCACTGGAAGAACCGGAGTCGTTAAAAGGTCCGGATTTTTTGGATCAGGTTTAAAACACTTGTTTCTCTCAGAAATAAATATCAGCAACTCTGTTTTCTTTACCATCCTCATGTTTTTCTGCTATAATGGAAAGGGTGCATCTGCAAGGAGGAATGAAGAATGACTTTGACAGCGGGCATGAAAATGAAACTGCAGAGTTACAAACACGACCAATCCTTGCATCGAATCTGGGATGAAGTGACCATTTTAGAAGAGACTGATTCCGCAATCATTGTTGCGAATCGACGAACCAAGGTGATCGAGTCCAATGGACGTTTTTGGCACACACGAGAACCAAGTGTTGCCTTTTTCTATAAACACCACTGGTTCAACGTGATTGGTATCATCAAAAGTATTGGTGTCTCTTTTTACTGTAATCTGTCTTCCCCCATTCTCGTTGATGATGAAGCACTAAAATATATCGACTATGACCTTGATATCAAAGTGATGCCAGATTTCAACTATTCGATTCTTGATCAAAATGAATATCGACGTCATCAAAAGCAAATGCAATATCCCAAAGAGATCTGTGATATCCTTGAAGCGGAATTGGCTTATCTCCGCCAACAAATCGAGGCAAGGGAATCCCCGTTTCAACATGATGTAATTTATGAAAGATACAAAATATATGAAAAGATGGGTGAAAAATGAGTATGTTAAAAGATCCACGTTTGGACACGTTGGCCAAAACATTGGTTCAATATTCTGTCGCAATGCAACAAGGAGAAACAGTGCTAATCAGCGCTTCAATCAAAGCAAAACCACTGATATTGGCGCTTTTAAAGACCATTCGTCAGCTGAAGGGCAACCCGATTGTTGAACTCTCCGATGATGAAATCAACCGAGAAATATTACTGTCGTCAACCGATAAATCAATGGATCGGAATTTCCGCTGGTTAGATCGGAAACTTGATGACATCGACTGTATTATCCATATTCGTGCCTCCGAATCGGATTACACTTCTCAAGATGTGTCCTCCGACATAAAAATGGCCATCGCCCGAAAGATGAATCCCTTAACCAAAAAACGACTAGCAAAAAAATGGGTTTTACTCAATTATCCTACCGAAGGTGGCGCGCACAAGGCCAGACTGAGTTACGAGAAATACTTTGATTTCATCGTTGACGTCTCTTCAGTCGATTATTCGAAGATGAACATTGCCTTTCAGCCACTCAAAGAACTAATGGAAAAAACCGATCAAGTCCATATCATTGCGAAGAATACCGATCTGTCTTTTTCTATCAAAGGAATGAATGCAATTCCTTGTGCAGGTAATTTCAACATCCCTGATGGAGAGATATTTACCGCTCCCGTCAAGAACTCGGTCAATGGAACGATCACATACAACACCCCCTCTCCGGAACGTGGAACCGTCTTCACCAATGTGAGCCTGACTTTCAAAGATGGAAAAATCATTGAGGCAACAGCCGATCAAGAGAACGAACTCTTGCAGAAAATCTTTGATACCGATGAGGGGTCCCGGTATGTTGGCGAGTTTGCGATCGGAGTCAATCCGTTGATCGACAAACCGATGGGCGACATCCTCTTTGACGAAAAAATCGCTGGAAGCATCCATTTCACCCCAGGAAGATGCTATGAAGATGCGCCTAATGGAAACGATTCTGCCATCCATTGGGATCTGGTTCAAATTCAAACGCCGGAATACGGTGGTGGCGAAATTTACTTCGACGGCCGATTGATTCGAAAAGATGGTCGTTTCGTACTTCCCGAGCTTTTTGGCTTGAATCCGGAGAACCTCCGATAAGATAACCGAAAAGAGCGATAATTTTTGCGATTATTTCGCTTTTGTGGTATACTAAAGGGCAAGGATGTGATGACAATGGAACTGGTTTATCGCCCGAAAAAACCTGAAACAATCAAACGCTTCATGCATGAGAACAACATCCCTTTGAAATTGGTCGTCGTCCAAGAGGGGAAACAACTGATATATGTCAATAACGACTTGAAATCAAAGGATGACACCATCAAAAAAGGCGATACTTTAAAGATTGTCATTCCTGACGAAAAATGGGATTCATCGATTGCCCCTGAAGATATTCCACTGGATATCCAATATGAAGATGACTATTTCCTAATCGTCAACAAACCCGCCGATATGCAAGTAATGATTTCCAAAGCACATCCGTCGGGAACGCTCGCCAACGCCTTGAATTTCTATTTTCAAAAAAATCAAATTCAAAGCCAAATCCATTTCATCAATCGCCTGGATAAAGAGACTTCAGGATTGATGCTCATCGCCAAAAATCGATTTATTCGTTTCCTTTTCAGCGATAAGACCAGTAATGTCGTCAATCGTGAATATATCGCGATCCTCGAAGGAATCCTTGACAACAAGCGGCTATGCATCGATCTTCCTGTCAGCCGAATCGACGGTTCGATCAAACGGGAAGTCACGCTCACAGGAGAGGATTGTTCCACCTCTTATGAAGTAATGAAAGAATTCAAAAAATTCTCTCTGGTCAAGATTCTGTCAGAAACGGGAAAGATTCATCAGATTCGTGTCCATTTTTCCCATTTTCATTATCCTATCGTGGGCGATGAACTATATAACAAAAATCATTATCCCGTATCCCAATTGCTCCTTCTTAGCAATCGCATCTCTTTCAATCATCCTTTGAAGGATCAACCAGTCGAAGTAACCTTGCCGATGCCTAAAGCATTTCAGGATTTCATCGATAAGATTAAGTAATCAATATCCGCCAAGTCATTGGCGGTTTTTTTTATAAAAAAAGGAAGCGCTAGGCTTCCAAATTTATTTATAAAAGATGTTAGACGATCATCGTAGTGATAATGTTGACAATCTGATCGCGGACATCAGGAAAGAAACTGAATACGATCACAAAAGCCAAAATCACGAAGTAGATGAACCCAATTAGTTTTTTCCCGGCAACAAATTCAAACCCAGCCAATCCGCACACTACAAACACCGCATAGGTCTTGATGAGTTCCAACACCCCGATGATACCGGAATCAATCCCAAAATCGAAGACGGTGTTCGCAAAAAGGAAAGCAAACAAGAGAATCGTCAAGAACCCAAAAACCTGTCCCAAAATATT
>JAAYZB010000244.1 GCA_012515085.1 Acholeplasmataceae bacterium | reverse complement strand
GTCGCATCCCGCACGGGATGCGTGGATTGAAATATCGACCACATAAACTTGATAATGTGTTTTAACGATGGCGATGTCATTATCAATTTTCAAGACAACATGTCGATATTGCCGGTGGATCAAGTCTAATGGGTTGATCATGGCTAGCAACACTAAAGACAGCAAAGTTGGATTTGTGAATGCGGCGGGGAATATCAGATTGAGCCGAGTTATGATTATAGCAGATCGCCAGACACCTCTATTGGCAAAAAAAATTCTTTCAAGATGGATATGCCATTGTCAGTCAAGAAGTCAAGTTCGGAGTGATCGATGGTAAAGAAAAAGGCGTCATTCCTTTGGGGTATTTTCTAATAAAATCACCTTATGAATAATGATAATTGTATCAAAACTCTTAAAGAAATTGGCACTCCCTGAACTGTAGAGGGAGTGCCAATTATTTATGGTAGCAATAGATATTTAGATGTTTTCCAGTTTTTTAGCGATGAGTCCCGCTGCTCTTTTGGGAGAAAGTCGATAGAAAAAATCCATGAATCTGGAATCGCTACCGACACATAATCGATAGCGATTTTTTTCCATTCCTTGGATGATGAGTGCGGCCGCCTTGGCCGGCGTCAACATTTTATAGGAAGCCTTTTTCTCATTCATTTTCTTTTCGTCCATATTCACGCCGGAGTTTTTCATGATATTGGTGCCGACTCCACCCGGGAAAACAACCGTCACTTTGATGTTCGTGTCTTTTAATTCACCGTGAAGTCCTTCTGTTAACAATTTTACGGCGGCTTTGGAAGCGCCATAGACCGATTGACCGGGAACGGGCAAAAAACCACCCATGCTGGAGATGTTGACGATGTGAGCGATGGGTCTTTTTTTTAGGATTGGTAAAAACGTCTTGACCATGTAAAGGACACCATAAAAATTGACGTCCATTACTTTTTGAATCTGGTTGTAATCCAAATCATTGACCGGGATGAATGGCTGGATAATTCCGGCATTGTTTAGGATCCCATCCACATGACCATGGATCTTGATGATGTCTTCCGGCAATGCTTCAACAGCCAAACGATCAGTGATATCCAACAGGTGTACTGACAGTTTGCTTTTTGATTCACCGGAGAGTTTCAGGGTTTCATTTAAGGCTTTTTCACTCAAATCGACAGCGGCGACTCGCGCGCCTTTCGCAAGTAATTGCAATACCAATTCTCTGCCGATGCCGTTTCCGCCTCCGGTCACAGCGATGACTTTGTCTTTCACTTTCATATAATAACGGCCTCCTTATTGAGAATCACTCGGTTCTAACGACTTAACGGCGCGAAAACTTAAGTAATCCTGTCCATCGGTTTTGCGTTTTGAGAACACGCCGCCATGATAGACGATGATATAGGCATAACGGTCATCGTCTTGCCGCGTATCGCTTGTCCAATAGTAGATGACTTGCGAATGGGGGTCCCAAATGGGTGTTTCTTTATCGGGTGTTAATTCGTACATTGCGGTGGCTGTTAAGGGATCATATACTCCGCCTGCATTGACATTGTGATGCATCATCGAACGAACGGCTTCTTCAACGGTCGGCAGTCGCCAGATATTTTGTTCGGTTTCGAGCAGGGTCAACCCGTCTTCCGCCAAATATTTGACAATTTCCATTGCCTCTTCCCAAGCGGTTCCCTGATCAGGCCAACCGGGGCCTCGGGGGGCAAAGGCCAAAGAAACGCCGTTTCCTTCGACGATGCGGATTCCGAAGTCTTCGTCATTGACTCGTTGAGCTATCTTGATGCCTTGGGGAATCGATAGCGCAAGGATAATGAGAGAAGGTATGAGAATCAAAACGAGATAAGCCCATTTTTTGGGTTGAGGAGTTCCAAAATAATAAAGAAAACCAAGACCAACAAGCGGAATGACAATCAAGAGGCCAATGACGCTGAAATGCGAGCCGAAGAAGAACCAAGCACAAGAACCGGCCAGTACAAGGTGAGATATGACGCCAGCGATCCGCCATTTGAGCGAAAGAAGGGCTGCAATGACAAGAATGAGGGAAATTAAAAGATATTGAAAAAAGAACATGAATAGATTTTCCCAAAGAGAGAGGGAGTACCAGCCCTCATGGAAATTCTCGATCGTACCCCAAACAGCCCAAATACAGGAAAAAATCAATGAGATCAATACAGCAAGCCAGCCAAGCAGACGTTTTATATTTGCTTTCATAGCAAGTTCCTCTTGGGTTCTAAAGTTTTCAAATATAGTGTATCACTTGCTTTAACTGGATGCAAACGGGCGTAAAAAAACTCATAAAAAAAAGCCGTTGCCGGCTTTTAGTTGAAAACTTATAAACTGCGAATATTAGACGCTTGAGGGCCTTTTTGGCCTTCGGTGATGTCAAATTCGACAGCTTCGCCTTCTTGTAGGGATTTGTATCCATCTTTTTGAATCTGCGAAAAATGGGCGAACACATCTTTACCATCTTCTGCAGTGATGAAACCGAATCCTTTTTCAGCATTAAACCACTTTACTTTACCAGTCATCTCTGTTACCTCCTTCGAATTATTTTGACTTTGTACAAAGGAAATGACAATTGAGGTAACCGAGTTATCTTAATTGATTCTTTTATATTGGGTCAGATTAATAATACACTATTTTTCAAACAATGCAAGAAATTTAGTTCGATAGATCATTAATTATGGCAAATAATTGGATATGAATCGAAATCTAATGGGATTTGACTCAATAAATCGAAAATTAATCGCAAGGAAACAAATCCTTTTATTTTTAACAGGGGATATGTTCTTCGCAAGCAACTTCCTTTTTCCAGCCGGATCTCTCGATTAAAAGGCAATGTGATCAATGAATAATCATCGCGGCCAAAGCATAGCGGTAAAGGAGACAATTCGAATAAAGCTGTCTCTTTAATCCGTTGTCAAAGTAAACCGAATCAGATTTATATATCCTTTGCCAACAT
>JAAYZB010000243.1 GCA_012515085.1 Acholeplasmataceae bacterium | reverse complement strand
TCAGGTATTCCTTTTGAAATTCCATGGAATCTCCCACTTTCTTTGAAAAACGATTAATATTATTATATAATAAAAAGCAATCAAAGTAAACGGAAAGGGTGTCGCGTATGCAGGTCATCTCGATTCGTCCACGGGGTTTCTGTCCGGGTGTTGCCCGAGCGATCCAGCTCGTTGAACAAGCATTATCAGATCCGTCAGTGAAACGCCCTGTATATATTCTTGGCATGATTGTCCATAACGCTCATGTGGTGCGAGATCTTGAAAAAAAAGGTGCTATCACCCTTGATGAGCCAGGGAAGACAAGGCTTGAGTTATTGGATTCCATTTCCCATGGAACCGTGGTGATAACAGCACACGGAGCCAGTCTTGAAGTACTCGATCAAATCAAAGCCAAAGGACTGGATTTGATCGATGCCACCTGCAAGGATGTATATCGGACGCATGATGCAATCAAGAAGCATCTTCAATCCAATGAACAGGTGCTCTTTATCGGCAAGCGTCACCATCCAGAGACCGAAGCCATTTTGGCAATCAGTTCTAAAATAATCTTGATCGATCCTTCCGAACCCTCTTTTCGCTTCGCGATTGATGAACAACCCGTTTATGTCACCAATCAAACGACACTCAGCCAAGTGGAATTGGAGCGGATCTTCAATCAACTACGACAAATGGCTCCCGATTTGTTGATTGAAAACGAATTGTGTGATTCGACCAGGATCCGGCAAGCGGCGATCCTTGCTCATAATCAAGCGGTCGATTTGTGCTATATTGTGGGGGACCCTCGCAGTAACAACACGCGTAGCTTAGTGGAGTTGAGCATAGAAAAAACCCACACCCCAACCTATTTGATAGAAAATGTCGCGGACATCAATCCCCGTGATTTAGTCAATGTCAAACGAGTATCGGTCTCCAGCGGAGCTTCGACTCCTCCCACGCTCACCGAGGAAGTGATCGACTTTTTACGTCATTATTCAAAAGAGGATCAATAAATCGGCAATTCATGTCGGTTTCAGGAAATATTTCTTTCCTTTTACCCCTCAATCGAGTATAATTAAAAAGAACTGATCAGTGAGGTGAGAACATGGCAAACAATTCGAATAAATCCAAAACATCCAATACATCCATTCAATACAAAGCCTATAATCCGACAAAAAGCAAGACCGGAAAAGTCATAATCATCATTTTGGCACTCGGTATGTTTTTAGGGCTTCTCGTCGCGGCGATTATCGGAATGATCGAAGTATTGAGTAGTTAAAAAAAATGGAACTGTCCTTGCGAATTTCGCAAGGACAGTTTTTTTTTAGGGGTTTAATAAGAGTTCTTTTGCGCTTTCAATGGCAGAAGGGCTGGGATTTACACCGGAGATCATTCGAGCGATTTCAAGAACGCGTTCTTCGAAGTCACAATATTTGGCCAGGGCGATCGTTCGGCCCTCTACTTCCACTTTTTCGACATGGAGGTGTTGATGACCTTTGGCAACTACTTGAGGAATATGGGTGATGGAAAGTACTTGGCAAGACAGGGCGATATCCTGCAATTTTCGCCCGATCTGCCGGGCAACTTGACCACTGATCCCGGTATCGATCTCATCAAATATCATGGTAGACAAGTGTTGTTGGCGAATAAATAATGTTTTCAGTCCCAGCATTATTCGTCCCATTTCACCTCCGGATGCCGTCTTAGAAAGAGGTTTCAACACTTCGCCGACATTCGGTGAAATATAAAAATCTATTTGATCGATTCCATCGTCGGCGAAACAAGCGGCGTCAGTGACTGCTTTCGGATCCATCGATGTCAATCGAATGGAAAACTGAATGTTTTCTAATGCCAACTCCTTAAGCAGTTGCACTAATTCGGTTTCAATACGACTCGCGATTTCTTTACGAACACGAGACAAAGCCTGTCCTGATTTCAAAGTAGCCTGAAAGTCAGCGTCTACGACTTGTTTGGCTTGATTGATATCGTCATCGACACTTTCAGCTTTTTCAAGTAATTGTGCCAATTCGTCTCTCAAGGCACAAAGTTCTGCAATAGGTCGCTGATATTTTTCTTCCAGACGCATGAGCGCATACAAACGCTCATGGATCTGATCCAAAACCGCAGGATCAAAGTTCAATTTCTGACACTCATCATCGATACTGGCTCGGATATCATCCAATTCATAATAATGATCGCTGACACGCTCCGACAAAATCTGATATTCGGATGAATAAGACTGAATCGACTCCAAATGCGTCCGGATTTGGTAAAGGTGTTCCAACAGATGCCCTTCGGAAAATAGATTTTTTACCTGATTCAAGTGTTCATATACCTTGTCATAATTCTCCATTATTTTTGCGTCGGATTCCAGTCGATCTTTTTCGTCCGGATCTAAATGGCTTTGATCAAGTTCTTGAAATTGATGAGTCAATCGATCTTTTTCCGCGATGAGCTTCTCCTTCTCTTTGACAAGCGTTTGATAAAGATGATAAGATGCCCGATAGCGTTCCAATTGTTGTTGATAAGGGCTCAAATAGGAGCCGATCAGTTCC
>JAAYZB010000038.1 GCA_012515085.1 Acholeplasmataceae bacterium | reverse complement strand
TCAAGAAAAAAAGCAACCATTTTTATGGTCACTTAATTTTTGTATGGATTAACTTTCAATTATCGACGCGATCGGATCCAAAAAAGAAGACTGCGAGCGTCCCGACTCCCGAATGGCTACCGATCACTGGTCCGATAGTATGGATCAATGATGCTTTGACATCAAGAAGATCTTCAATTTTTTGAGCGAGATCATTGGCTTCTTCCAAACAGTCTCCATGGGAAATATAAATCGGGTTTGTGACTGGTTGATCGATGGTTTCCATCAGTTTCTCAAGCAGACGATTAATGGCATGACGTCGGCCTCTTGCGGACCGAATCGGAACCAGTTTACCTTCTTTCGTTACATGTAAAATCGGTTTTAACTGGATCAGCGTTCCCAAAAAAGCTTTTCCCGGAGACAAGCGTCCCCCGCGTTTCAAATGGTTGAGATCGGTGACGGTAAACAGATGAGTGATCCGGAGCTTATTCGTTTCCACCCAGTTTGCCACCTGGGTCAACGTCTGTCCTTCATTCTTCATTTTGGCTGCTTCCATGACGATCAACCCTTGCCCCAACGAAGCAGAAAGCGTATCAATCACTTGGATCTCTCGTTCTGGGTATTTTTCTTTCAACTCTTTATAGGCAATCACAGCTGACTGATAAGTTCCGGATAAAGCGCTGGAAAATGATAAAGACAAAATATCAAATCCCTTTTGAAGCCATGGTTCGGCCGCTTGTCGATGATCCTCTGGATTTAATTGCGAGGTGATGGAGACTTTCTCCTGACGCAACAACTGATAAAAATCCTTATTTTTAATATCGCGTTCATCGGGATAGTTCCGATAGCTTATTTCATCGATTGTGACCGTAAGGGGAATGACGTTTATTTCCATCTCTTTGATAATCGAGTCGGGCAAGTCGCAACAAGAATCAGTAATGATGACATAGGGTGCCATTTGGTATCCTCCCTGATATTTATAATACTTTTATCATACACTATTTTTCTTTATTGTTCTCTCTACTCCTTGCCTGATTGACAACACTGATATATTTCTTCGAGTAGAATTCAAGGAAATCAACTCTCTTGAGAGTAGAATTGCATGCAATTGCCTTGTAAACCTTTGTTAATCATGCTATTATACAACTAATATGAATGAAGATGAATTGAAATCCATATTTTCCCGAAACTTAATCTATTACCGCAAAGCCTTTGATCTCACTCAAATCCAATTAGCGGAAAAACTGAGTTATTCCGATAAATCGGTATCGAAATGGGAACGGAAGGAAGCCTTACCTGATCTGGTCGTGATGACAAAAATGGCGACTTTGTTTGGTATATCTCTGAATGATCTTATTTCTTCAAAAACACCGAGAAAAGTAGGCAAGTATACACGAAACCGTTATTTGATAGCGACGATGATGGCGGTTGGCATTTGGGCCATTGCTACAGCTGTTTTTGTATTTTTGCGAATCTTGTTGCCGGACATGGAAAAAACATGGCTCGCTTATATCTATGCGATACCCGCATCATTTTTAGTTTTATCCATTTTCTTTCGTATTTGGAATCATCGCTTGATCGTGTTCATATTTTCTTCGATCACACTCTGGACATTGGCATTATCAATTTTTCTGTCCTTTGAAAATCCTCGCTTATGGCTTTTCTTCATTGCGGGAATCCCCTTGCAAATCTTATTGGTACTCTGGTTGGTGTTGCTACCCCGAAAAGCTCTCCCCCCTATTGAAAAAGAATAACGCCTCTGACTGGTTGAAATCAGAAGGCGTTTTTTTTCTTTGTTTCTTCTCGCAATGTCGTGAGTCGCTCTTGAAAGAGAGGCGGTAGCGGAGAGGAAAATTCCAGCCATTTTTGGGTGATGGGATGGGTAAAACCCAAAACCCCGGCATGAAGATATTGTCCAAATGAACTCGCATCCTTGCGATATCCATAAACCGGATCTCCCGCTAATGGATGACCGATATAGGCAAGATGAACTCGAATCTGGTGAGTGCGTCCTGTTTCTAATCGACATTCCAACAACGAGTGCTCTAAAAACCGTTCTTCAACGGTGAAATGCGTCACGGCGTGGCGTCCTTCGGGAACAATACCCATTT
>JAAYZB010000242.1 GCA_012515085.1 Acholeplasmataceae bacterium | reverse complement strand
TCAAAGTAATAGTTCGTCACATCATAGAAGACCAAAGAACAGTCTCTTCCTTTTGTTTCTTGGATTCGATTGTGGATGTGAAGCGTCAGTTCGTCTTTCATCGTTGAAAGATGGGTTAAACTGCGATAGACATCATCCAACGAAAAATCAGGTAGCTCAAAGAAGTAATTGCCTTTTTGTTCATAAGTTCTTTTCTTGGAAGCTGGATTCAGACTTCTTGAGAAAACAAGCAGTTTCAAGATGTTATCTAGAGAATAGCTGACATTGGTCTTTGCTTGATAGTTGTTTATGAACTCAGAGATCCGTAATTCATTGTAAATGGCTTCTAAAAAGACATATCCGTAGTTGAGTGGTATTTTTTGATCTGTTTTTTGCTTGCTTAAATCGATTGATATTTTTAATATGGCGCCTGACTCTTTTCCCATCAACTTCGCTGCTTCTTTTAAATTTTCCAAAACATTGGGGTCTTCTTGTTCTAAATCATCTAGAAATCCATAAAACTTAAGATTTCGATGTTTTACCTTTCCGTTTTCACGATATCCTTCTTTCAAATACACGCTTACTTTTCCTGTGACAGGACTCTTTGTTGTTGCGATAAACATATGATCAACTCCTATTGAAATATTATATCATAGTTTACAATAGTTTACAACATAAATATTATTCTTTTTTGTTTTGCATGTGTTTTAATTAAATAAATGGATTAATGCCCATATCCAGACACTAATCCTATGCTATATTACTTATTGTTGCGTTGTAAACTAAACCCTATTTACTAAATTTAATGTCGATACTGCAAAAGTCAGGTTATACCACATTTTTCCCAAAACTATATTTTTTTTAATTTTTTGGGAATCTCCAATTATGCTCCCCTCGGCTTCTGTTTCAACAAGGACAATATGAAGTAATACTTTCTTGCTTGTAATAATTCATTAAAATAAATAACCCAGTAGAGTTTTAATCTCAACTGGGGATTAATTAAGGTCCGATACATATCTACTTTCTCTTGACAAGTGCAAATTGTATCAAACCTATGCTTTCAATATGGTGGAGCCAGAGGGGTATGAACCCCAGCCACCTGCACGTCAAGCATTTTCATACACGTTAATTTAATCTTAATTTTTAGCCGTTTTAATCAAATCAAAAGCTAGTTTGACCCTTGTCTTGAATTTTGTTATATTCTCTAAATAACGCAAATAAATAGCTGCTAACCCATCATTTATTTAACGATTTATAGAATTAAAGAAATATATTTTTATCGTTCATTTAATTTTACTATTATAATTCTTAATAAGAAAAGATAAATAATAAGGCAAATACAGAATATCATTTTCAATCTTTATATTGTTAACACAAAAAACAATCGGATTGGCAACATCTTTTTCTTTTACTATCCTACTAAGTGAAGGATGCTTATTAAAGTCAATACCAGATTTTGATTCAATGATTATAATTTGTTTCCCGATTTGTAACACAAAATCTAATTCCATACTGGTAGGTTTCTTTCGATCATAATATCGTAACTGAATACCATTCTTAAAAAACGCAGATGCTAACGCGTTTTCTATTATCGAGCCTTCATTTATTTCAATGTCTCCATTTAAGACTTCGAACTGTATTCCCTCATATGACATCGAAGTCAATAATCCTGTATCAAACATATATATTTTAAAGAGATTCCTTTTTTCACTTAGTGTTAGCGGTAATTCTATCGATGATATATTAAATGATGGAATCGCAATTGATGCATCTATCAACCACATTATAGAATCCTCGTATGTTCTCATTTTAGGTTCTTTAGATAGCATTGACAGAAAATACCTTTTATTTTTTTTGTTTAGTTGTTCAGGGATTGAATCAAACACTTCTTGCACTTTTAATTTTTCTTTTCCTGAATATTTTTTTACATCTTCGCGATAACTATTCAAAATATCTTTTTGCTCACGTAAAACTTCACTTATGTTAGAAGTTTTAATGAATGCACTAACAACAGAAGGCATGCCTCCCACAATAACATACTCTCGAAAATATCTCATCATAGCTTTATGAATAGCGGTTGGTATAGATTTTTGATTTACAAAATGCTTTTTTAATAGGTTAATAACTTCCTCATTCACATTTTTAGCCCATAAAAATTCTTCAAAGTCCAAAGGATGCATATAATGTTGCTCTTCGAATCCAACCGGATTGCTGCTTACATCATTATGGTTAATGCCTAACAATGATCCTGATTCAATATAATCAAATCTTCCATCCTGTACTAAAAATTTTATTGCAGTTCGAGCTTTTGGGCAAGATTGGATTTCATCAAAAAAAATAAGACTTTCCTTTTCTATAAAAGGTCCCAAACCCAAAGCCGACATATTAATTATAATTGAATCTGCATCTAAAGATTCAGCGAATATTTCTTTATACTCTGGATTTTTTTCGAAATTCAGTTCAATAAAGGATTTATAGTTAGCTTTTCCAAATATTTGTATACTAGTACTTTTGCCAACTTGTCTAGCACCTTTAATTAATAATGCTTTCTTGTTATCTCTATTCTTCCACTGCAAAAGCACTGAATCAATTTTTCTCTTTAACATATTCTACCTCTTTTTACTATCTAACACCTTTTTCTTACATTTTTCAACACTATATTACACCTTTTTCTTGCTATTTGCAATACTGAATTACACCTTTTTCTTATATTAAATTAGAAAAAGCCATCTCATGATGGCTTATACATTACTAAAAGTTACTATCTATTACTATCACTAGTCATTTTTTTATTATAATGTCACAGTTTGAACAGTAATATATATCTTCAATTCTTGCTCTAGTGTTAATCTCGTGAAATAAAAAAGCTTCTTAAATCAGAGCAATATGTAAAACATATCTCCAACTTTTGGAAGCTATTTCAATCAATTATGGTGGAGCTGGGGGGAATCGAACCCCCGTCCAAAACAGCCGAACATTTGACTTTCTACATGCTTAGTCTCCCGGGATTTCTCATCGGTTGGCTGTCAGGAGGCACCCTGCCAAACGACCAGCCTTATTGATTTCGCTAGTTTGCCGAAGGCGGTGACAAAGGTCGCTATCCTGCTTTCTGAAGTCGATCCGAACCCGCAGGCTGGAGGGGAACGACTCGCTACTTCTTATTAAGCAGCGTAAGCGTAGTTATTGGTTCCAGTTATATTTACTGGGTGCATTTTGAGATCTGCCGATCGCATGCTTATCAAACTCGAACTATCCTGTCGAATCCAGGACAGCCCCATATTATTATACCATGAATGATCCACCCTGTACAAGAATCATTCAATCGCCAACAAGCAATGGCTTAGTTGTCTTGTTGGCGAATGGTTTTCAGGGTTTTTTCAATTTGCCGTTTATCGGCATTTTCTTTTTCGGTTTCCCGCTTGTCATAGACCTTTTTGCCTTTGCACAAGGCGAGTTCCACCTTGCAGAGACTCTCTTTGAGATAGATGCGGGTGGGCACCAGGGTCAGCCCTTCGATTTTCAAACGTTGAGAGAGTTTGATGATTTCCCGTTTTTCCATCAAGAGCTTCCGGTCACGTTTTTCCTCGTGATTGAAGATGTTGCCATAGGCATATTTCGAAATATGCATATTGATTAAAAAAAGCTCGAAGTTCTTGACTTTAGCGTAACTGTCGTTGATTGCCAACTTTCCCAGCCGGATCGATTTGATTTCAGTGCCTGTCAGCACGATCCCGCATTCATAGCGATCGAGAATGATGTATTCATGGGCTACTTTTTTGTTGGTGGCCATTACTTTCATCCGGCACCACTCCTTTCATTCATCGAGGATAAAATCAACCTTGCCTGTTACTTTATCGGCCTTGACGAGTTTGACTCCGACTTCTTTCCCAATGGTGTAAAGAGTCCGAGTCGATATCCCGTATAGTTCCATTTTTTCTTCGTTATGGACCATGGCTTCCTTAAATGTGGAAATATGTACTAAACCTTCCACCGTATTGGGTAGTTCCACAAACATCCCAAAACGAGTGATCGTTGAAATGATTCCTTGAAAATGTTCATCGATATGGTGTTCCATGAATTCGGCTTTTTTCATGTCATCGACTTCCCGCTCGGCCAGCATCGCTCGCCGTTCGGTAGCGGAAGTTTGCGTGGCGATTTCATCCAAAATCCCCCGGAAATGATCTTGAACCGCTGTGGCGATTTCTCCTTGGTAAGAGCGGATCATCCGGTGCACCATGAGATCGGGATAGCGACGAATCGGGGAGGTAAAATGCGTATAGTCGGGGAAAGCGAGACCATAATGCCCGATATTCATTTCTGAATACTTGGCTTTCGCCATCGACCGGAGCATCAAGGTATTGATCACTTTTTCATACAAAGAGCCTTCGACGGCTTCAAGTAACATCTGAAGCGCTTTCGGGGTAATTTTTTTCGGAGTTTCTTCTACCAATTTCAGTTCCATTGCCAATTGAAACAGCGAGGTGAGTTTTTCCGGATCGGGTTCTTCATGGATCCGATAAAGAAACGGCAGTTTTCGCCTTGAATACTCCGAGGCGATCACTTGATTCGCAACCAGCATGAACTCCTCGATCAGCTTCTCGCTGTCACCGCGTTCGAGGATGACGATATCATCGACTTCTCCTTCCGCGTTGAACAAGATTTTCGGTTCGATCGTTTCAAAGTTGATCGATCCCATTTGATTTCGCACCCTTAATAAGATTTTCGCCAGTTCATTCATTGTTAACAAGGACTGAATGATCGTGGGATCGGTGATTCGATCGGAGGCGAGTCCTTCCAACACCTTGTTTACTTCCGAATAGGTGAGTTGTTGGCGGCTTTGAATCACGGAAGGAAATATCTCATAAGCGATGACTTCCGCCTCTTTGGTAATCTCCATTTGGCAAGACATCGCGAGGCGATCCACACCCGGATTTAATGAACAAATGCCGTTTGAGAGCTCTTTGGGCAACATCGGGATCACTCGATCCGCCAAATAGACGCTCGTTCCACGCTTGAAGGCTTCTTGATCAAGAGGTGAATCTTCTTTCACGTAATAAGAGACATCTGCGATATGGACTCCAAGAAGATAATTGCCACTTGCCAAGCGTTTGAGGGAGATGGCATCGTCAATGTCCTTTGTGTCATCGCCATCGATTGTATATAGAAGTTCATTTCGTAAATCGACACGACCGGATAGATCCGATGGTTGTACCCGCTCTGGAATCGTTTGGACTTCTTCTAGTACGGCTTCTGGGAAATCTGTCGGGACCCCCAGACGCTTCACGACAGCGATGATTTCCATGCCTGGCTCATTGGCCAAACCATAGACTTCCTCAATTTCCACATCTAAAATGTTGGACCGGGAATATTTCACAATCTTGGCTTTCACAAGCGAATGGTCCAATAAGCCTTTTGGCTTGGACACCACTTTGAAAAAGACTCGTTCGGGTTGATTCTTGATGAAAACCGCTCCTTGAAAGTACTCGCCGACTATATCGACCAAATGCCGCTTCAACACCCGGATGATTTCGCCCTCCTGCCGATGATTAAAACGGTTTTGATTAACTTTGGCGAGGCATAGATCCTGGGTATAAGCGTCTTTGACTTTGACAGCCGGGATAAAGAGATCATCGTCTCTTCCTTCCACTTTTAAAAAGCCATATCCGGCGGCTTTCAGATCCAAAATGCCTTTCAGATAGCCCAAGCGCTCGGATAAGCCAACAACCCCATTCATCTCTTCGATGACATCGCCTTCCGCAATCAGGGAAACAAGGGCTTGGTCAAACAAGCGCTTGGAATCGCCCTTTAAGGCGGATAGCGACTTGGCAAGGACGGAACATTCCATCAATTTTTGTTTGTTTGAAGCAAGTTTTTTCAATAACTCTTCTTTCATAACTCTCCTTACACGAAAAAAAAGAACACAGGAATGTGTTCTAGAAGATGATGGCAAGTAGCGCGAGCACGCCGAAGAGAACACCCATTCCCATCGTCACTCGGGCCATGACGAGTTCCGGTCCCCGTTGCTTTTGGTTTTTGAAAAGCTCCGATTTTTCTCCGGAAAACGTATTTTTGACATCGTCTTTGGATTCCTGAATCATTACTAAGGTAATGAGTAACACGGCAACGCCGAGTAATAGCCAATCCAGCCAGTTCATATGAAACCTCCTAGGTATCGCTTCGAGATACGAAAATCCCGACCCTTGATATTATACCACGAAAACATGCATTTGGAAGCCCCAAATGCATGTTTTTTCGTGGGATTACCTTCTTCTAGCGTAAATTATAAAACGATTGAATGCCTTTATACTCGGCGATTTCGCCTAATTCTTCTTCAATTCGTAGCAATTG
>JAAYZB010000037.1 GCA_012515085.1 Acholeplasmataceae bacterium | reverse complement strand
GATCGTTGGCAGTCATGATCCCGCCGACCTCCAACCGTAAATAATCATAAATATCGTGTTCATGAACGAGAACGATTCCGCCCCCAATTCCTTTGATGGTCTTTATTGCCAGCAACATATCTGGATCATTGTCACCGATGGCGATCACATTATGGCTGTCGTGGGCTATGGACATCGCCAGTGCTCCTTGATGAAGTCCGAATCCTTTCACAAGGGCTTTTCCGATTCGTCCGGAATAATGGTGACGTTCGACGACGGCCAATTTCCAGAGATCAGGGTTCTCCTCCGCCACATATAGTCCGTTTTTTACTTTCACACTCGCATGAATGTCACTGGTTGTCACGTTGCCGTTTTCAAGTCCTATAACGTGAATCCGATCGGATTTGAGTGCGAGCGATAGATCAATTGATTCGGGATTAAAATGAATCGTATTCAATACCTGATGATTGCGGATCTTAACCGTTTCGAATAGGATTTTGCCGCTTTTAACTACCGGGATCCCTCGCTTATAGACATCACGAACCTTTATATCTTCGAGCGAATCGAAAACGATCAAATCCGCTTGATACCCTGGGGCAATCGCCCCGAGTAGTGGCAACTGATAAGCGATTGCCGTATTGATCGTTGCCATTCTAATCGCGTCAATCGGAGCGATTCCTGCCTGGATCGCTTGATTGACGTTATAATCGATATGACCTTCTCTTATGATGTCTCCGGGATGTTTATCGTCAGTACAAAATAGCAGCCGGGACAAGTTTTTTTGATTCACCGCTGGCAACAGCGCTGCTAAATTTCGGGTTGCGGATCCTTCGCGAAGATGACAATAAAATCCTCGAGCGATTTTTTCTTCAATTTCAGCTCTTGTGGTGGATTCGTGGTCCGTATGAATTCCCATGACTTTGTACGCATTGAGCTCATGCCCACTCAATCCTGGCGCATGACCATCGCGAATTCCTTTGTCCATGGCCTCCACTTTTCGGATGACTTCCGTCCTTCCGGCCAGAAGACCCGGATAATCCATCATTTCTCCAAGACCTAGAATCGATTCTTCATTCTTTAAAGCCCCAATTTCTGCGGCAGTCAAACCGTATCCCGAAGTTTCAAACGCCGTCGCTGGCACACAGGAAGGAATCATGATCTTCACTTCCAATGGTGTCGTTTTGGCGGAATCCAGCATGAAACGAATTCCGTTCAAACCGCACACATTGGCAATTTCATGCGGATCGGCGATAACGGTGGTCGTTCCTCTTGGAAGAACGATCTTCGCAAATTCACTTGGCGTCAACATCGATGATTCTATATGAACATGTCCATCAATCAATCCGGGTGCGACAAACGAAAAACATAGGTCGATTTCCTGACGGCCTTCGTAGTTGCCAATGCCGGCAATGATCCCTTCTTCAATGGCAATATCCGCTGTTTCAATGGTCGAGTTGAACACATTGACGATTTTAGCATTCTTCAATACGGTTTCTGCCGGAACGATTCCCAAGGCTACCTGACGAAGTTTATCGCTCATCTAGGAATTCCTCATTTCTTTATTAGATGTTGTGGATTTCGTTGATCAATGCATCGAGTAATGCCAAGGCGGTTTCTTTACGGTAAGTCTGTGTAGATCGTTGATCATCGATGGGACGAATCCATTCTGAAACCTGGTGCTTGATTGTTGGAAGATGATGGAGTATGTCCTTTTTTGGAATCTGACAAATGCTTTTCTCTATTTCTCGATCGCGAATGATGGTTGGGCCAACCGCCCCAAAAGCGAGACGAAAATCCACAATGCGATCGTTCTGAAGCCAGTACAAACTGCCGATGGAGAGCTTGGATATCGCATCGGATTTCCGGGTTCCCACTTTCCTTAAGAACATTCCGGGAACCCCATCGAGCGGAATCCGGATCTCAATGATGATTTCTTCTGCTTTTCGTACGGTTTTTCTTGGACCGATTATATATTGATCCACCGGTATCACGCGTTCGCAATCAAGACTTCCCAATACCACTTGAGCATCTAGGAGTACCAAACATAGCAGAGCATCTCCGGCTGGCGAGGCATTGCCAATATTGCCAGCCAGTGTCGCTTGATGTCTTATTCCGGGAGAGGCCATTTCTTTGATCATCGCTTTTAAGATTTGGGGCGTCTTTGGATAATCAAGAATTGCTTCTAATGTCGTCATCGCTCCAATCGCCAAAAGAGAATCTTCTTCTCGTATATAAGTCAGTTCTGCGATCTTTGACAAAAAGAGAAACGGCACTTCCGTCTTAGGAAGGGTTTCGCTCCATGAGCGTTTTTGCACCATTAAATCGGTGCCGCCAGCGAAGGGGATGAGTGTGTGTTCTTTGAGGATATGATAGGCTTCGTCCAAAGAAACCGGCATTGGGTTTATGGCCACAGTCCCGCCCCCTTTTCACACGCGATCTGCACCGCTTGAACAATCATCTGATACCCGGTACAACGGCACAAATTACCCGATAGAGCCTCTTTGATCTCATGAACAGTGGGATGAGGATTTTTTCTTAACAAACTCTCCGTCGCAATGATCATCCCCGGTGTACAAAAACCGCATTGCACTGCGCCAGCTTCGACAAATGCTTGAGCAATCACTTCAAATCGCTTTGTCTTGGAAAAACCTTCGATCGTCACGATATCATGATCGGCGGCATTGGCAAGTGGTATCAAACAAGAATGTGCAATAACGCCGTCAAAGAGAATGGCACAGGCACCACATTCACCTTCACCACATCCCTCTTT
>JAAYZB010000241.1 GCA_012515085.1 Acholeplasmataceae bacterium | reverse complement strand
TCCTTCGTTTTCTCCCATATTGATATTTGAGGTTTGCACGTTTTGGATTTTTCCATATGAATCACCCAGTCTAAAGAATATCATAACCGATAATCCATAAAAAAACAACCAGACAATATAGAAAATGGATGTTCTCAATTTTCGAGAGTACTCCTCGCTTTCCGTTGTGTTGTTTATTTCGGTGGTTCATTATCTATAAAAAAGGATGATCTGGACGGATATTCTCCAAACACTCGTAATGGAATGTGGATTCTAGTCTAAACT
The DNA here is from genome assembly GCA_012515085.1 of Acholeplasmataceae bacterium. Taxonomy (GTDB): domain Bacteria; phylum Bacillota_I; class Bacilli_A; order Izemoplasmatales; family Hujiaoplasmataceae; genus JAAYZB01. Next base: position 4,415 of record JAAYZB010000241.1, on the reverse strand, counting down.
TCTGAATATTGCTTCTGTATTCTCGTCATTTGTATATTTGTAGTTCTTCGTTGCTCTATTTGAGCAGTATTATTTTGACCGTAATTTTCTGGTAAATCAATCCACAAAAGTCCATATTAATTGTGTCTCCGCAGTAATCATTGCTTGTCCATCGTTCAATAGGTTAATAGCGAAAACAAATAGCGGCTCCCAAAGTAGTGAAAGCCGCAGGTATCTATTTGTAAAAGATCTATTCTTACTCGGAAGCAGGCGCAATCTTAAGCATTGGGCGATCAGAAACAAAGTACCAAAGATCATTTTCAAGAATCGTTGGGATGTTCGTCGTCCACCAAGATTCTTCTTGGGTTAAGGTGTGAGTGACGAGATTTTCCTCCAAAACGCCAAGATGGCCGCTCATCTCCGTTTCATATCCGCTTGCATAGACATTCGTGTTTGTATTAACGATGCCCGATACAGCTCCTGCAATGATTTCTGCTTTTGCGGGATCGACAAAGGACAATGAGCCGTTGATGTAAACATCGGAAATGTTGTAAACACACTCACTTTCGATCTTCCCAGTAATGGCACCGACGTTATTTTTGCCTAAGACATTGACGTTGAATCCATACACTCTTTCAATGGTGATCGGTCCTCGCGGTCTGCCAATAACTCCACCGACAATCTTGCCTTCGGCAGTGACTGCCGATGATTCCTTGACAAGGAAGTTTTCCATGTAGATATCAGAGATTGTTACAGGAATGTTGTCCTCGCTTCCCGCAACGAGACCACCACCATAATTTTGTTCCGAATCAACTTGTGAGTCAATGACGGCAATGTTTCTTATCGTAATGTTTCCATATCGGATTCTTCCAACAATGAGAGCTCCATAAGCGTCTTTAATTTCCGGATTTGCAATGGATACCACAACACGAGAGTTTATGAACACGAGGTTTTCGACTAATACTGAGCCACTTCCTTCACCACTTGCCCCGGATTCACCAGAAATGATTGCCGACCCGCGGCTATCGGAAACTAATGAGACATTTTCAAAAACGATATTCTTGATGAGGGCATTTTTCTTTAGAACTGAAAAAAGCCCTCCGTAGCTTCCAACGCGATTGATATCAAGATTGTATATTTTATATGCTTGGCCATCCAGAGTATCAGAGAAACTGTTTGCTGCTGGCGCATTCCAAACAAATCCGGTGAAATCAAGGTCGTTCCCAAGAACATAATAGTACCCGGTATCCACGGTCACTGACAGCGTATCATAGAATTCCTGAGGCGTTGTGAGAACGACGAGTGTTTGGATTGTTACCTCATGCTCAATTAGATTACTGAGCCCATTCAGTTCGATAACCAAATAGACCTTCTCATCCTCATTGACGACCACGCCTTCGATCAAGGTCTCCAATGAATCGATTACTATTGATTCTTTCTCAATAGATGCTACCACTTGTTCTTTTGTGAGCGGCGTATCGCTCGCAACATAGTGGAGAATTCCTTCTGCTCGCTGAGCAGTAACTGTGATATCGGTCTCATGGGATAGCGCGTGTGCAATCGTTGATGAAACACCCATGATCACGTTGGGATCTCCAGGAGCGTAGATAACAACGGATTGGTTGATGGTCAAGACATCTGATGGATTATGGATGTTTGTAAACTGAAAGGTGACTATGTAGTTGCCATTTACATCAACGTCGACTGGATTGGTGATCGTGAGCGTGTAGTCGGTATCCTTAACCAAGACATTCTGAGCACCGTAATAACCTTTCACAACCGGTTCTGCCGGAGAGTAGGACCCTCCATTTTCGATGACTTCAATCGCACTAATGCCGGAAATGGCTCCCAGTTTGATCGGGTCAATCGGTTTTGGTAAAGACTCAATCCGATTTGCGACGATATTGGTGATATAGGCGGGACCCTGTTGGGCAATCGTATTGGAACTACCGCTTCGGATGAATAAACTTTGGAACCCGCCTTCCCCATAAGTATAATGGACGGGAAAAGGAGTGCAGGGTATGAGATGCCCCTCTAGATCATAATAGAAAAATTCAATGGTCTTGTTCACAAGGTCGACTTCCAATCGGATCGTAACCCAAGTGTTGAGTTGGATTTGTGTCTTGATTTCAGAACCATTATCCGTTCGGTAGTAGATCGAGGCTGTCGAACCGGCTCCGGACAAACCAAATCCGATTGCCGGTGAGCTTTGGGATGTCTGAAGATAGATTGGCGAACCGTTCGCACTCTGATAGACATCCGCTTCGATCACGAGAATCTCAAAAGAATGGAAAAGCGGTGCGACGATCTGATTCTCGAGTTGAGATCTTATTTCAAGAGCATTGATAGCTCCTGGAACCGGATTCGCACCAACGGTGGAAACAACCGAAAACAGCGATGTGCTACTGGTTTTACCACTGACGGGAGCCCAAGTCCCGCCTGAAATCATCTGGGGAGCGATATTTCCCTCTTCATAATTTACAAAGGTTTCATTGATGATTGGCGGATTGTTTTCAGGAGAGGGTAGTGCGAGCACTGTCGCGGTGAATACTTTTGTCCTCACCAATTCGCCAATTGTCAATGTGGCAGTCAGGGTGACTTCTTTGTTACCACTCAGATGATCCGGCTGTGTGATCACACCATTGGAAGCGATATATCCATCCGGATTGATATCCCAAGAAATGACAACCCCCGTTCTTGAAGTCGGGAGGATCAGTCTCGGCGACGTGCTGAGTAGAGCTGAAATATCACCAAGCGAAATCCAATCATAAACAGTGTCGATCAGCTCCTGGTTGGGATCGGAAGTAGAGAGGGCAGTGGCTGTCGTTGTGACCTCAATCGAGGAAGTGGTGGTTGTGGTCGCAACAGGGATAGTCGTCTCTGCTTTGCAACCCCATAAACCGAGAACCATAACCAAAGCTAAAATGAATGGAATAATTTTTTTCATAGAAACCTCCCGATTCTAACCTTTATATTTATCGCAGGTGAACCCGTCGGCTGGAACGACGATAAACATCAATTTTGCTGACCGTTCTTGATTTCCATACGTTAGTTTGACATCGACCACGATCGGCCAATTATCGTTGAGCCCAGGTTTTGGCGTGATTCCATCCTGCTCACGACTTTCGATCCAGCATTCATCAGGAAGTGTCACATAACCATCATTGGAGATAACATCCTCATTGCGTGAAGAATAGATAATTGTCACTCCACGATAGGACGATGGAAGATGGAGATCGCCAGACTCGGAGATAAGCTTGCCATTGTAGGATTGCATACCCGAGAGTTCTTCCGCTTCGACCAGCAATGCATAGATCTCCGATTCCGATAGTTCACTACCTGTCGAAATTGAAGATGAGGTCGGTTGAGCGGTCGTCTGGGAGGTTACACTGGATGATTCGCCATCACACGCAAACAGAGCTAACACAAGCGTCATCATCAAAAATAAGAAAAATAGTTTTTTCATGTCATCACTCCCAATCATAGATCGTTTTGACATAGATGACCGTTTGGGTATAACTCCGATCTTCAACCACGCCATCGTTTGAAAGCAAATAACCGTGGATATACCCCGAATCAGCAAGGTAGTAAGGCATTTCGCTCGAACTATACCCCCTGATGACACCATCAAGGATCAATAGGGCGAGCGTCTCTGGCTGGTCAAGCCTGCTGTAGAGCATGATCTCGTTTTGAACGAAGAATCCCCGATGGAACCGCTCTCTGACGATATTGTTAGCGATGGTCCTCGCAACTTCGAGATAAGCAGGATTTGCTGTGTCCTCATAAAGTTCAATCATCGCCATTAGGGCAAAAGGATCATCGATCGCGGTATCGTAATTTAACGCGGGGTGGTTGCCACCAAGGGGACCAACATCCCCCATTCCAAACGTATAAACGATATCGCGGAAATAATTCCAGAGTTTGACTTTGTCGATTGCTTCTTCTGTTGCGAGGATTGTCCTTAAAATTGGCAACAAATATGTCGTCGGCATGTCTACATACCCAAGGCGCATGTTCGAAGGCCCATAATAGCCGACCTCCGGAACGGTATAGCCGTACGTGACGGTGCCGTCATAAAACATGGGAATGATTTTGTTTTTACCTTCGATCCGAATATAGGTATAGTCAAGATAGCCTTCAAGATATCCCCGGACCCAATCAACATAATAATCAATGTCATACTTGTCAGCGGCCTCTAAGAGCATCAAGGTGTTATCGACGTAGATCGCTTGGGTGTTCTTCCATTGGACACTCGATTCTCTGGCAATCGGGCCAAAATCGCGGAACTGGCGGGCAACACGGTCTCCGCAACCAGAGTTCGTATAGGAGGGTATTGCACATTCGGAAGGGGATTTAGATACCATTGTCGATTTGTACTGGTAAACAGTCATCCCGGTGATAGGATGTGATGCTAGATGGTATTGACGCATCAAATA
>JAAYZB010000240.1 GCA_012515085.1 Acholeplasmataceae bacterium | reverse complement strand
GGGAGAACAGCTTCTGGGGGGTAACCAACAATTTCTTTCCAACGGTCATTGACAATGAGTATTCCTGAAGCCCAATCCAATTCCCAAATCGCAGTATTGGTTCCTTTGATAATGGTTTGAAGTCGATTTCTTTCTTGCATCAATTTGGATTCATAATGGACCAAATCCGTGATATCCGCAATCATTAACACCAATTCATTGTCGTCATTAAAGAAAGCCTTTACTTGAAGAACACGATTATCAAAGGGGATTTGTTGGGTGGTTTGCAGTTGCTGGTCAAACGCGCTAGCAATCACCAACTGGACCTGATTCGTTGAATCACCAAACAAACCCAGCAAGGTTTGCCCGATCACTTTTCGTTGTGATCCGTAAAGAATTTTGGCAAAACTCCGATTGGCGTAGATCAACTGTTTCTCTTTGGAATCGCCAATTTGATTGAAAATTCCAATGCCTTCCGACATTTGTAAAATCAAATCACGATTTCGCTTTTGAATGCGACGTAATTGTTCGGTTCGAAATTTCTTCTCCGTTATATCATAAATCAAAACATGGACAGACATATCTCCGTTGTCAAAATGAGGCGAGGAGGAGACTTCCGCATAAGCAATCGTTCCATCAAAACGTAGGAAAGCATAGTCGGCTCGCGGATTCGGAAGTTTGGTTCGACTTAATCGATCATATCGATCGCGATAGAATTGAAGATATTCCGGTAAAATGATGTCGACGACATGTTTCCCAAGAAGATCAGCTTCGCTTTTTGCGCGGAAAAAACGAACACAAGCCGGATTAACATAAATAAGAATTCCTTCTTCATCTATAAAAATAGGATCTTGGATCGTTTCAATCAGATTTCGATACTTGCCTTCACTCTTTTTCTCTTTGATTGCGATTTCGTGCTCTTCGGTAATATCGCGAATAAAGCCTTCAATATATTCCGGTATTCCATTTTTTCCGTAAATTACATGACCGGTTTCTTGAACCCATTTTACGATTCCCGATTTTGTTTTGATTTGATATTCGCTGATAAAATCAGATTTCAACTGAATTGCGATATGCCATTTATCACGCAATTCTTTACGATACCTTGGCATAATGATCTCTTCAAAGGAAATCACCTTGTTATCGATCACTTCTTCTGGTGTATACCCAATCAGATCAGCACTCTTCTGGCTGAGAAACTTCATGGTCCAGAATTCATCGTTCAGACAACGATATGCCATCCCGGCATAATTTTCAACCAGACTGGAGTAGTCTTCATTTAAATTTAGGCTCTCTTTTTTATAACGGGAGGAATGATGAAAATAAAACGCAAAAAGCCCAAACACAAGTGTTGTGATTGAGAGAATGATGTATAAAACAATGTTCAATACCGAAAAAAAATAAGGAAAAATCATACGTACCACTCCGAGCACACTGATAAACTTATGCACGATTCTCGGAAGTAATGACAGGTCAATCAATCATCTATTTTGCGATTCTCACTCATAATATGGACTGACCTACTAGTGATTTTATCAGGGCAGTCAGAGGGTGGTATAACGCAAGCATGGTGAAGAGGTTATTTACAAGTAAAACCATTCCAAATGGCAAATCAACAGACAACAACATGAGAAGGGCATTCGGAACACCTTGGTAAAAAGCCAAATAGGTGAAGGGGAGATAAAACCACCCATACACCAGACCAAATAAAGCTGAAAATAGAATTTTCCAATGAATCGAGCGATAGCGGATCCCATAAGAAACGGCGACATAGATCCCCCATGCTAAAAACATTGGCACTACGACAAAATAGTTGAAAGATCCAAACAGTAAGTTATCCAATAACACATATCCAACAACAAGCATGACAAGATGTGCTGGAGATAATACCGTTGCAAAGACCATGAATAGGACAAATGTCAACTGAATGTTTGGTAAAAAGCTGAGAGCCAATTCCTGAACTACAATGATGGCGAGAAACATTGCTGTCAGGATTGTTTGACGTAAAGCGTTTGTTTTCACATTAGAACGTATCAACGGAGAATTTGTAGGTAGCACCGACGGTGAGTTCCGTATCGCCGATGCCCGTCATAGCAAAGTCACCATTGATATAAAAACTGATAAATTGATTGTCGGCGAAGGCCCTCAACGGACCAATTCCAACAACATAATAACCGTATGTTCCTTGGAAGGAACAGGTGTCATCCGGATTGCCATCGGACCCTTGGCAGTACACGGTCGTGATGGTTTGTAGTACTTCTAGCAAAGAGTCATCGTCCGTATAGGTAAAGGTATCCGTGGAAATGAGTTCATCACTACTATCATATTCTTCATAACGGGCTGTCGTCGAATCCACAATGACCAATTGAAGATACGCGGGTGTTTCTGGGGGCAAAGTCGTTGCTTCTTGACAACCCCACAATGCAAAAAACAAACCAAAGAACAGCATGGTGCCCAGTACAATTCTTTTCATTTTTCATCCCTCTTATTCAATTTTTGTAGTCGGATATATTGGTAGGTCTCCCGACTTCGCTTGTAAGGTGATCACCCTTCTCGCCAAGGCAATGGTCATGTGATCCCAAAAGCATTACGGTTGCTGGCACAGTCCAAGAATTTCACTTGGTTCCCTGTTATACACCAAATATATCTAAATGTTATTATATCACATTTAATTATTAATTCAACGGTTTTCAAACTTCATTTTTATTGATTCATCTTCTCCATTATCGCCATTATTTCTTGTATTTTTTCCGATACCTCTGCTCCAGATGCTTCTCGCACACAGCTATCCAAATGGGCCTTCAAAACCAGACGATTGGCCTGTTTTAACAAAGCGATCGCAGCCAGCAATTGTTGTGATATATCGATGCAATAACGATCATCATCAACCATTCTCAGGATACCTTCTATTTGTCCTTTTGCCAGATTCAATCGTTTTTTGACCAGTGCATGATTGGCTTTCATTAAGGGTGTGCCTCCTCGTCAAGTTGATAGCCCACCAATAAAAGGGCTTTCTCCAAGGATTGCCTCGTAATGGCAACTTCGGAAACAATGCAAGCTGTTCTCTTTTTGAGATTGACTTTGACTTTTTTTACACCACTGACTCCTTTGATAGCATCCCGAACACGCATGCTACAGTGAGTGCAATGCATTCCGGAAACATGGATGATTTGTTTCATAATACTCCTCTCTTTTTCCACTTTAATGTTTTAAGTCTTAACGCGTTTAACACGACTGAAATACTACTGAGACTCATTGCCAAAGCGGCAATCATCGGTGAGAGTCGAAAATCAAACCAACTGACAAGAACCCCCGCAGCGATTGGAATACCGACCAGATTATAAACGAACGCCCAAAATAAATTGGTTTTGATAGTGTTGAGAGTTTTATTTCCTAAAATAATCGCTTTTTCTACATCATTCAGATTACTATGCATCAAGACGATGTCGGCAGAGTCGATTGCTACATCGCTCCCCGCACCGATTGCGATTCCAACTGATGATTCGCTAAGTGCGACTGCATCGTTGATTCCATCTCCGACCATGGCAACCACTTCTCCATTTTGTAGCATCTGTCGGATGATAGTTGCTTTTTCTTCAGGCTTGACTTGAGAATACACATGATCCAAATTTATCTGTTTTTGAATGGCTGTAGCTGCAAGCGGAGTGTCCCCTGTCAACATGATTGTTTTCAAACCTAGTTTTCGTAAGGAATTGATAGCTTCTTTACTATCGCGACGCAATTGATCTTGACAAGCGATCAACCCCAGATACTGTTGTTCAAGCAATACATAACTGACTGTCTTCCCTTGATTAAAGAGACTTTCTGATATAATAACGAGGTCGCTAGGCAATGGCAAATCTTTCGGGAAAAGTACTTGATTTCCGACCATTACCTGTTTTCCCAGCCAAGTGCCTTTCAGCCCTTTGCCTGGGATTTCACTCATTTGCGTGATCTCATCTAAATCGATCTCTTTGATATTTACAAATCGAAGGATCCCTTTGGCGATTGGATGATTGGAATATTGTTCCAAAGATCCCGCAACTCTTAACAGATCACTTTCCTTGACTCCTTGATAAGGAATGACATCCGTGACTTCTGGATTTCCCGTTGTGAGTGTGCCGGTTTTGTCAAATAAGATGACGTTGACCTTATGGATGATCTCTAAAATGTCCGGATTTTTGATCAAAATACTGGCTTCGGCTCCTTTACCCATTGCCACCATGACAGCGACTGGTGTCGCCAACCCCAATGCGCAAGGACAAGAGATCACTAATACCGCTATTGCCATTGACAACGCACCACCCACTGTTTCCCCAACAATCATCCATGTAATAAAGGTGATGATACTAATCAATAGAACGATTGGAACAAAGACCCCGCTGATTTTGTCCGCAAGCTTCTGAATCGGCATTTTTCTGGCAATCGTTGTTTCTACCAAATCAATGATTTTAGCAATGGTTGTCTCACTACCGACCTTTTCCGCACGAAATTGAAATGCCTGGGTTTTATTGATCGTGGCAGAAATCACGGGATCTCCTTCACGTTTGAATACAGGGATATTTTCTCCGGTGATTAATGATTCATCAATGTCAGAACTCCCGCTTTCAATCGTGCCATCTACCGGAATCACCATTCCTGGCTTTACCAAAATCAGATCTCCAATCTGAATTTCGCTCGTGGGAATTTCCTTAAAATCACCTTCACGTTTGACCCATGCCGTTTCTGGAGAAAGATCTAACAACTGCTTTACCGCTGTCGTTGACCGTTGCTTACTGATGGATTCAACGTGTTTTCCAAGTGATACGAATACTAAGATTGCACCAGCTGCTTCAAAATACAAATTCATCCGTCCAAGATGAATCATCTCCATATTATTTTCCGCAAAGCCTGTTGCTATGACAAACAAAGAAATGATTCCGCTTGAAAAAGCTGCAATTACGCCGATGGAAATCAGCGAATCCATGTTGGGAGTTCTTCGAAGCAAATGACGAATTCCCGAATTTAGGAAATGCCAGTTCAAGACGATTATCGGAATAATCAAAAATAATTGAGCCAAAGCGAAATGAAGAGAATATTCCGGAAGAACAAAGATCTTTGGAAGAGGTATTTTTAACATCTCACCCATAGAAATATAGAGCAACAAAATCAAAAGTATAAGCGAAACCAAAAGGCGCAATTTAAGTGTTTGATTGTCACTCGTCTTATGAGAAACACTCGTCGATTGAGTCAGATTACTTGATGATGTAGCTTTATAACCAACGGCGGTTACTTCACGGATAATCATGGACGAACTAGTCCTGTTTGGATCATATTCCACCATCATACTATTTGCCAATAGAGAAACCGAAACCGTTTGAATTCCCGGAAGTTTTTTGACACTGTTTTCGACAGTATTTTGACAAGAAGTACATGTCATTCCATCGATTTTAAACACTTCTTTCATATACTCCCCCCCAGTATATATTATTATACAGGAAACAGCTTATTATTGTCAATCAATATGAAAAAGGACCAGAAAATCCGGTCGCTTTTTTTGAACGAAAATATCATGTAAAACGGTGCGCGAAATAATCAGCTTTTCTTTTTGGGTGGGACAGAGAATTGGTTAATCATCACCATGTCCTCGGGAGATATCTCGAAATCAAACAACTCCAGATTGCTGATGATTCTCTCTTTGTTAACGGATTTTGGTAATGGCAAGAATCCATGCTGTAAACTCCAGCGCAACGCGATTTGAGCTGGTGTTTTATGATATCTATTGGCAATCTCATGAATCTCAGGCACTTGAAATAGTCGACCAGTTGCGAGGGGAGAATACGCTTCTATCTGAATGGAATGTTTCTCCGCAAAGGTAACGGTTTCTGTCTGAAGATAACCGGGCCAGATGGGAATCTGATTGACATGAGGTACAAACCCCGTTGCTTCAATCAATGGCTCCAAATGCATGGGATAAAAGTTTGAGACACCTATTGCCCGGATTTTTCCTTCTTTATGTAATTGAATAAAGGCTTTCCAGCACTCGATGTTTTGGCTTTCATATTCTTTGCCATCACCTTCCACACCCCACGGCTTTGGCCAGTGGATTAGAAATAAGTCTAGATAGTCGAGTCCCAGACGATTTAAAGAACCATAAAATTCATCAAGGGTAATTTGATATCCTTTGCGATCAGCCCGCAATTTCGATGTGACGAATACTTCTTCACGTTTCAAACCGGATTCGCGGATTGCCAGGCCAACAGATTCCTCGTTCTGATAGATGGCTGCTGTATCAATATGGCGATACCCCGCTATTAAGGCCTCGCGGGTCGCTTGGGTGGCAATCGGCCCTGCAGGTATTTGCCAAGTTCCAAAGCCAACGGAAGGGATCCAGACACCGTTTGTTAACTGATATGCTTTTTTAACATTCATTTTGATCACTCCTACCATAATAAATTATATCAAAGAAATGTCGATCTGCCAATCGAAGCACTTTTATATTCTCAATCAAGATTGTGGAAGCGATTGAATTACTTGAGATCGTTTGATATCATAAAACCAAAGCGTTACAGGAGGGACCGAATGAATCCATTGTACCGGATATATTGTCGAGTTTATCAGAAGATTCTTTATATTGCGAGTGCTTTCTTATCTTTCCGTGAACCGACGCTCTTAGTCGGTCTTAATAGTAATCAACGCATATTATCGATTCTTCAAGAAAACGGATTAAAACGTATGCTGTTGGCTACTGATGCTTTTTTAGCGACTTCTGAACCCTTTATTCGGATTCGCCAACAATTAGAAACCTCAGGAATTCAAGTGACACTCTTCTCTGATACATTGCCAAATCCTTCGATTCAACAAATTGAAACCGTTTGTTCAATGTATCGGAAACATGATTGTCAAGGCTTGATTGCCTATGGCGGAGGATCGGTCATTGATTTGGCAAAAGTTGTGGCAGCAGCTTCTTCTAATCCATCCACGCCTATTCGGAAAATGCGCGGGCTATTGAAGATAAGACACAAATTGCCACTACTGATTGCGATCCCTACGACCGCAGGAACTGGTTCGGAAGCGACTGTCGCGGCTGTTGTCACAGACGAGGATACTAAAGAAAAATATGCGATTAATGATCCGAAACTCATCCCAAAAGTTGCGATTCTTGATCCGATAAATGTTCAGGGTATGCCATTTAATCTAGCCGCGACGACGGGTTTAGACGCTTTAACTCACGCCATTGAGGCCTACATTGGCTCAGCCAACACCCCAAAAACCAAACGAATGGCTGTGTCAGCAATCAAGACGATTTTTACAGTTCTTGTCGATTCCTGTCAACGACCCGATCAGATCGATCTAAGAAGTCAAATGCAACTCGCTGCTTATCAAGCCGGAGTAGCCTTTACCCGAGCTTATGTTGGTAATATCCATGCACTGGCGCACCAATTAGGGGGATTCTATCATTTTCCACACGGACTGGCTAATGCTATTTTATTACCGGTTGTTCTTCGATATTATGGCAAAAGTGTTCATAAAAAACTGGCTGGTTTGAATTCAATACTATACCCTGAACATACGAAGTTATCGCTTTTTGAACAAGCGGAACATTTTATTTCAGCTATTCAAACGCTTAATAATCAACTGAAAATACCCGAAAAAGTGCTTGATCGGATTCAAAAAGCAGATATTCCGATAATGGCCTCCCGGGCTTTTTGTGAAGCCAATCCACTTTATCCTGTTCCAAAGTTATTTACTACGGGGGATTTCATGGCGATATATCGGGAAATAATGTAAAAAAAATCCGGAAGTTTGGCTTCCGGAAATTCTTATTCTGGTTTTTCTTCCATTTCTGCGTTAGCTACTAATTTCTGTTTGGCAGAATCCAGTTTTGTCTTTAAAGACATAATGACTTTGAGAGCAAGGAAAATCGCGAGGGCAATGATCAAAAAATCAATGATGGCTTGAAGAAAACGCCCATACCACATCACCACTGACCCTTCTTCAAACACATATTGCCCAGCAAAGTAAACTGGATCGTTTCCTTTCATAACCCAAAACAAATCCGAAAATGATTTTCCACTGATCAAACCAATGACTGGCATGATGATGTCGTTGACCATACTTTTGATGATGGCTTGAAAAGCGGCACCGATCACCAAACCTACGGCCAGATCCAAAACGTTTCCTCTGGCAACAAATGCACCGAATTCTTTAAAGAATTTTTTCACTGTTTCACCCCTATTATTTTTTCTATACATTGATATTATTATATTATGTGCACCCACAAAATACAAGTGAAACGAAAAAAATACGAAAGGAAGGAATTCTATGAAAAAACAGATTGTGACAGAACTTGCACCAGCCGCCATAGGCCCTTATTCACAAGCCATTCAAGCGGATCGTTTTCTTTTTATTTCCGGGCAATTGCCAATTGATCCCAACCGGGGGCAAATGGAAATTGCCGATGTATCCATCCAAACCAAGCGGTGCCTGACCAACATAGCAGGGATAATGGACACCGCAGGATATCCACGGGAGTCCGTGGTCAAATGCACGGTGTATCTCAAAGACTTAAACTTTTTCAATCAGATGAATCAAGTGTATCAAGAATTTTTTGGGGATCATAAGCCTGCAAGAGCTGCTTTTGAAGTATCGCGCTTACCCAAAGATGCCTTGATTGAGATTGAAGCAATCTGTATTCTATGAGTGTATAAAAAAAGTTGCTTTCGAGCAACTTTTTTAGTCCATTGGACTGAAATTATCTTTGGAGACGCCACAATCAGGGCATACCCAACTATCTGGGATGTCTTCAAAGGCAGTTCCCGGCTCGATACCACCATCGGGATCACCGAATTCGGGATCATAAATATAACCACATACTTCACACACCCATTTTTTCATATTACTCCTCCATCCCTTGAATTTCGTGAATCTGGATTCACAATATCACAGCCAGTTTTGAATGTCAATATGCTTGCGAAAACTGGCGATTATTCGTTTTTATACGCAGCGTACAAATCGTTTGTCCGTTTCCGAAAATGTTCGGCAATTTCATCACGTGTCATGCCGGAGGTTAAAAGCGAACTGGTCATTTCGGGTTTACCCACCAGAATGATTCGTTCTTTTTTACTGAAATAGATCGGAATGATCGGTAGATCTATCTGTCTTTTTTTTAAATATGTTTTTGCTAATACGACAAATCCCGCATTATATTTGGCAAGTACTTCATGATAGCCGTCTTCTGATTCTTCTGGGAATACGAGAACAGGATTATGACAATCCAAATGTTCCATGCTGATAGATATCGATGATAATAGGCG
>JAAYZB010000239.1 GCA_012515085.1 Acholeplasmataceae bacterium | reverse complement strand
CAACTGATCCGGGAGATGGTTTACAGCGATTTGGCTGAAGAAATTTACAAACGCGACATTGAGCGAATAGATAAAATCTTTTTGAAAGTTACTCAAGGATTTACCTTGAAAAGCCTACATGATCATTTCTATAAACTACATCTTTCGGAAAATATTCCGTTTCTTCCCGCGTTTGTTTATGGCGTTCCCCTCGCTCATAATAACCCAACCCCGATAATCTTTGATGATCAAGCCTCTTTGTCTTCTTCAATCGTTAATGAAGAAATCAGTGACGAGTTGTTGATAGAAGCGGTCGCTTTATTGAAAAAAGAAAATGTCAATATCAATAAAAATGATGCCCATGGGTTTGCGGCATTTTTGAAGCAAGTCCACCGTCGAGAAATCACCGATGGTAATTATGTAATCATTTTAAACAGCGGTAAAAGCAACGTAAAAATTATGCAACTCCAAAATGACGATGACATCCACAAGGATTTCCTTGTGGACGTCACAAGAACCTGGTTGGCACAATATTCCGATTCTGTGATTGAGACTCGTGAAGCGATTGAAAACGCCATGGACAAAGGCTTTATCCTCCTGGCTGAAAAAGATGGCGCATATGAAGGAATCTGTGTTGTCGTTTATATTGGGTTCCCCAATTTTATTCCTACATATCACCTGGCTTATATCGGTGTAAAGAAGCAAAGTAAAGGCCGCGGTATTGGTATCGAACTGATACAAAAAGCCATTGAACTTTCCAATGGCAAACTTTCTCTTCATGTCGATTTAAGCAATAACAAAGCCAAAAAATTGTATGAAAAAATGGGCTTTGTCCATAAATACAATCGCATGATCTATCAAGATATCTAAGCTCTAGATTTTCGAGCTTTTTCATAAAAATATCTGACTTTTATCCGAGATAAATTCTCTTAAAGCAATCCTTAAGAGCGTGTCAAACATCAGAATCTTAAAATATAAATATGATTTATCGAGGTTCCTTATATCACTAGTCTGCCAAAATTCCAGCCTTCATACCAACCTGTTTCTAAAAGTATTGGCCTCTTCCAACAGAAACCGGTAGTTTCGAACAACCAATAAAAAAATTGGAATCTATCTCGGTGACTGACTCTAGAAAATTTATGTTTTCCTATCGGGTGCGGTCGCCAAAAAACCTTTGTTTCAATCCGCTATAGATTGTTTGAAAGAAACACCGAAACAAGAATAAAGTAATAAGCATGTGTTTTTATTCACATTCTTTTCTACTTTGTTATCAAATTTCTTTTATTCATTTCTGTTTAATGCTTCGACCTCCTGTGTATCCGGATCGATCCTATAAAGCATTGAAAGCTCTGCATTACTAAAATACAACCAATAATTGATGACATAAATATATTTGCTGGTTGATTCAACATCCACTATTTTTTCCGTGTTTTGAGTTGCCAGATCAACACGATAGATTGCTCCCGAGTTAATAAAATATAGATTTGACCCATCACTATTTAAACTATGCAATCCATTACTTTGTACCACACTTTGAAGTCCGGTATCACTATTATATAAATATATTGAGGATTCCTCGTTCGTATTCGCAATAAAAGCATACGTTCTTCCATCAACGTAACTATCCTTGATCATATGCATTTCCATTATTTCGCTAAATCCCTGTTCATCAAAGTTTGCTTCGGTCGTTTTTCCGACAAATGTACTACTAGCCAATTGAATCCTCGTACCATAATCTTGGATGTAAAGCACTTTTGTGCCGCTGATATTAAGACTGGAAATCCCTGAAGAGAATCCTGAAAGAAACGATCCCGTGTCATGTCTATATATTTTGATTCCCCGCACAATTTGGCCATAATAATCCGGGTCAATGGAATCAAAATATACATAATCATCATATCTTGAAATGAAGTGGGTTTCAAGCTCGCTGACGGTGGTTATTTCTTTGGTGGTCAAGTTATATCTCATCACCCAGGAATCCAGAGTGGAAACGAAATAAAGATGAGTGTCTGACAAACATAGATTTCGAATATGACCCCCATCGCTCAAATTGAATAAAACCGCAGTCTCATCGGTTGCCGGATCATAACTATATACGATTGGCCCCAAAGCATAATAATGTAGTTTATTTTCCGAGTCATACAGCACTAACCCTTGATTATTCGCATTACCGTTGGTATTGCCATAATAACTTGAATGAATTGGCAACTCTTCTGTTTTTAAAGAAGAACCATCCGTTGAAGTTGTTACTCCCATAGTAGACTCGGTGGAAGTCATCGATTCAGTTGTTGATATAGATTCGGTGGATGTTATTATCGGTTCGGTCGATGTTATTATCGGTTCGGTGGATGTAATCAGATCGGTGGTTGTTACAGATTGAAAAACGGTGGTGTTTTCATTATCGATAGTCGGTGTTGTGGAAATATTTCCGCTTGAAAGCGTGGTGATGCCGGTGGAGGTCGTTGATTCTTTGTTATCACACCCAACAAGTAATCCGATTAAAAATAACCCGCATAACATAATAAAAATTTTCTTCATATTCATATTTATCCTCCTGCATGACGATCTTCATTCTTCTGACTGTCTCAATAAAGAGATACGGCTTGACTCATGGAAATAAGGAAAAATTTGACATATCATTAAACACATAAAGTGTTGTTATATCCGTAGTTTAATTATACTGAATTAATGGCTATATAACAATATCCTTAACGAAATGGAGCCACCGATCTAAGAATAAGAGCGATAAGGTTAGAACGAGGTTAAAAATCATGCATGTTTTCAAGAAGATGGTTTTACTTGTTCTTTAAAGACTCGTTATAAACTGTCGTCACACTAACATAAATACCTCTTGAATGTTCTTGATTAAATAAGTCGAATCCCCCCTTCACTATATCATTGTCTTTCTATGCCACACACTAGCTATCCGCCCGACAACTATTTTCGTCTTCCCGAACAAAATCCTTTACTTTTCGCCGATTTATGCTACACTTAATTGTTTGTTTATCACACAAAAATAAAGGAAACAACGAAGAAGAGAAACTTATTATGAGAGACAAAAACATTATCAATGTCGGTGTCATCGCCCACGTGGACGCCGGAAAGTCAACGCTAGTGGATGCACTTTTAAGACAAAGCGGTATATTTCATGAATATGAAGTGTTGATTGAACAGGTCATGGATAATAACGATATCGAAAGAGAACGCGGTATTACGATTTATTCAAAGAACTGTGCAATTGAACATAAAGGTACCAAAATCAATATCGTGGATACTCCGGGACATGCCGATTTCTCCAGTGAAGTCGAACGGATCATGAATACGGTCGATACCGTCATTTTGCTTGTGGACAGTTCCGAAGGACCCATGCCACAAACCAAAGTCGTATTGCAGAAATCTTTGCAGATCGGTTTGAAACCGATTGTGTTCATCAACAAAATCGATAAAAAAGATGAACGTGCCATTGAAGTCGCGGACATGTGTTTTTCTTTGTTTTTGGAACTCGGAGCGACGAATTCTCAACTGGATTTTCCCATCATTTATGGCATTGCCAAAGATGGCATCGCCATGAAGAACATCGATGATGAAAGCGATAATTTGGATCCCTTGTTTGAATGTATCTTAGATCATGTAACGCCATACCCCGATACTTCGGATGAGCCTTTAAAGCTACAGGTATCTTCTTTGGCATATGACGATTATCTGGGAAGACTCGGTATCGGTCGAATTACCAGAGGCAGTCTGAAAAGCGGAAAAACGTATGTCTTAAGCAAAAGAGACGGTTCCCTAGTCAACGTAAAAATCACCAAGCTATTTGTTAATGAAGGGCTGGCCAAAGTTGAGAAGCCACTTGCATATGCCGGGGATATCGCCATTTTCAGCGGTATTTCTCACATTTCTATCGGAGAGACTCTTTGTGAGGAGTCCCATATCGAACCGATGCCAATGATCTCGATCGACAAACCGACACTTTCCATGAATTTTCTGGTGAATGATTCTCCCTTTGTCGGTCAAAGTGGATCCTTGGTGACATCGAGACAAATACGGGCAAGATTAATGAAGGAACTAGAAACCAATGTCGGTTTGGAAGTTGAAGAACTGGAAAATTTCGAAGGTTATAAAGTCAGTGGCCGAGGCGAGTTGCACTTATCGATTCTTCTCGAAAGAATGCGAAGAGAAGGCTTTGAACTCAGCGTGTCAAAGCCGGAAGTCATCTTAAGAAAGATCAACGGAAAAATTCATGAAGCGTATGAAAAAGTGATCGTCAACATCCCCAATGCCTATGTCGGAAACATCATGCCTCTGTTCAATGCCAGAAAAGGAGTCATAATCAATATGTCCAGCGACAATGGCTATACCAGTATGGAATATTTGGTTCCGACAAGAGGCTTGATCGGTTTTCGAAGCGAGTTCATCAACACCACCAGCGGTCAAGGAACACTTATGCGATCTTTTGATGACTATAAACCCTATGCAGGTGAAATTGAAAGTCGGAAAAACGGTGTCTTCATTGCCAAAGAAAGCGGAAAGACCATGGCTTACAGCTTGTTCAATCTTTCAGAAAGAGGGCGAATGATTGTGGGTCCCAGCATCGAGGTTTATCCCGGAATGATTGTCGGTTTTCATAACCACAGCAATGATCTGATCGTCAACCCGTGCAAGGGAAAACACTTGACCAATATGCGCTCAAGCAGTTCTGATGAAGCCATCAAATTGCTGGATCCCCTCACCTTCACTTTGGAAGAAGCGTTGGGGATCATTGAAAGTGATGAACTCGTGGAAATCACTCCCACAGATATTCGATTAAGAAAGAAAATTCTTGATGAAAACGATCGAAAAAGATTTTATAGATCCATCAACAAGTTTTGAAACAAGAGAATAGATTATAATCAAAAACGCTCTGAAACGGACACAACAATCAGTCCGTTTCAGAGCGTTTTTTATGTCTAATCTATCTGTGTTGATGTTGCTTGCCCTTCCATATTTCATGAGACAAAATTCGTGTATTGAGATCGAAAAACCCTTTTTCGCCGCTGCGATCAAGCCACTTGACTGTCCGATCTGAATCGAACCGGCAACCGAATGATTGTCAGTCAATTCCATTCATTTGATCGAGTACAGCTTCTTCAGTATGCCAATCGTCTTTCTTCGATTACTCTAATAGGAAGTCAATAATGTTCTTATGAACGATCCCTTCTTGAGAAAAGTCATTATTGTCCATTGACAAAACAAATTTTGGATATTGATCGCGGATCAACAATAAGGACCCAAACTCTCTATCTCTCGCTTTTTCAGTCTCCATCACATAGGCGACCTGATAGTATTCTTTTGTTCGCTATAGACGACCTTTTTTGATCGATAATATGCTTATCGCCTCATTCAAAAGAAATAACACTAAGTTATCTCAAGATGGCAACTTTTCGAATTCATGTGCTTATTACACGGGGTACACTTCTATCCATATATTATTTATCTTGTTCTTATTAATGAGGATCCTATATATTGATACAATGGAAAATCAACAATTTAACGCCCACAATATATTGGCTTTTGATGACACCGTAATAGGTGTTGGAAAATCTTGATATTTTGTGTCTTTTATTAGTTTATTTTGACATCTTT
>JAAYZB010000036.1 GCA_012515085.1 Acholeplasmataceae bacterium | reverse complement strand
GACCTCGCCTGATTGGACAAGATCTTCCAGGTTATTCAAATAACAAACCGTTGCCATTTCCAGATCCAATCCGGCTTCTACCCCCAGTTTGGCGGCATCCCGTTGATTCTTGGCGACTCCATGAGTGATCACTTCTTGTAAGGAAGCATAATCGGAGAGGATGACCCCACGAAAGCCCAACTGCTTTCGGAGCACATCTCTCAATAAGAAAGTATGAACGGTGCAGGGAATGCCATCCCAAGTATTAAAAGCGGTCATGACGGCTTTGCAGCCAGCCTGGACGGCTTGGCGGTAGCCTTCCAAATAGTAGTTGTATAAATCCGTCTGTGAGAGATGAACGGTATTGTAATCTCTTCCGCCTTCGGCGGCACCATAAGCCGCATAGTGTTTAACGCAAGAATACAAGCCATTATCCTGATAGCCTTTTACCATTGCTTTGGAAAATTCTCCAACCATTTTTGGGCTTTCCCCAAAACTTTCGACAACCCGACCCCATCGAGGATCTCGCACTAAATCGGCCATAGGGGAAAAAGTCATATGCAGTCCCGAGACCGACGCTTCTTTTGCACTGATAGAGGCCGCACAATAAGCGAGTTCGGGAGCCCAAGAAGAGGCGATGGCGATTGGAACGGGGAAGATCGTTTTATACCCGTGGATGACATCTCCCATGAAAATCAGCGGGATGCCCAAACGACTCTTTTCCAGATAACGTTTTTGGACAGCGATCATTTCGGATGCATCCTTGATTCCCAAAATAGATCCGATGGAAAAGATTTTGGTTTGATCGATTTGGAGTTCGCGAATTGGACCAGCTGCTTCCTTTTCTAATTCGGCAATCAGAAAGAAAGGCGATAACTGCGACATTTGCCCGATCATTTCTTTTAGTGACATCTTTTTTAGCTCTTTATTCATGTCTAAGTCCTTCCTGTATTCTTGAATTGTTGCCTGCAATATGCTGACGAGGGTTGAAATCGAGTATTGAGAGATAGACCATCAATTTAAGTACTTATTTTTCAGCACATTTTAGCCATTTATTACTTCATTATTATTATATCATGAGGGAAGGGTTTTTTGAAGATGGCCCCAGTTATTGAAAGGGTGAAATAACTGATATTTCGAGCGTGATGTATTGAGAAATGGTCCAGTGTATATTGAGTGGCTTGTTGAAAGTGTTTATCGAGTATGAAGAAATGAAAAAAATGAGAAAAAAACAATTAGCACTCTACCGTATTAACACAATATGGACGATTTTTATCAAGAAAGCGTTTTATTTTCCGACGTTATGTTGACAAAAAATCAAAACCTTATCTATAATACGGGTATATGGGAGAAAAGCGTCAAAAGACACATAAAGGGTAAAATAACTAGCAATCGTGCTTCCATTTGTGAGGAAGAAATGAGTTTATATCTCATTCTGCATTTTCCACAACAAAATCCTATAGTTTTATTGTTACATTGTTAAAAGGAGATGATAGTATGACAAGATTACGTCGTATCGGTTCACTGATGTTTATGCTTATTTGTTTCGTCGGTGCGGTGATTGGTTGTAGTGGAAATACAACAGCGGGAACCACCGCTCCGGGAACGACGACAACCGGCACAGGAACGACAGAGTCGGGACAAACCACGACCACAACAGAACCAACAGAACCAGAATCGCTTGTCGGTGAATAT
>JAAYZB010000238.1 GCA_012515085.1 Acholeplasmataceae bacterium | reverse complement strand
TGGTGCCCATAAATATCACTTTCATCTTCCTCACCTACCCTAAAGAAGGATTCCGATCGATCGCGAGATCGATGAGATCGCTTGTATAGTGTTCGACTAATGTTTGCAGCGCACGATTCAACTCGGGTTCCTCTTTGTATTTGATCAATATTTGGCACAAATAACGATTTTTGATCCGGGAAACGATTGGAAGTGCCGGACCTAACACAATGACCGCTTCCGACAAAATCGCTTTTAAGTCTTTTGTGGCGGCTTTAGCCGCAATAAACAAATCACGCATGTTGGGTCCGGATAACAAGATCTGGGTCAGATAATAAAACGGCACATATTTCGCTAGGCGTCTCAAACTCATCTCGTGTTCATAAAACCCGTGATAATCATTTTCAACGCTATAGTGGATCGCGTAGTGATCGGGGTTGAAGGCTTGGATCACCACATGCCCTGGGGTTTCGCGCCTGCCTGCCCGACCGGCCACTTGCGTAATCAATTGAAAGGTTTTTTCCGGGGCTCGGAAATCCGGGTGATAAAGACTGCCATCGGCCTGCAAGATCCCGACCAGGGTGACTTTGGGAAAATCCAGTCCTTTGGCAATCATTTGTGTTCCAAGTAAAATATCGCCTTTATTGGCGAATTCATTCAAAAGAATTTCGTGCGCATTTTTCGTTCGTGTTGTATCGAAATCCATTCGAACGACATTCGCGAGTGGAAACAATTGAGCGAGTTCCATTTCGATTTTTTGCGTGCCGGATCCGAAATAACGCAATTCGTCCGACTGACATTTCGGACAAACCTTTGGCAAAGGACTTTTATGATTACAATAATGACATTTCAGCGTGTGATCCGCTTCGTGATAGACCAAGGTGATATCACATTCCGGACAGGTGAAGACATGTCCACATTCGCGACAAATGACAAAGGTGGCAAATCCTCTCCGGTTCATCAATAAAATCACTTGTTCGTGCCTTTCAAGGGTCTCGTTGATTTTTGTTTTCAGGGAATTGGAGAAGAGTCCTGTGTTTCCCGAACGAAATTCTTGTTTCATATCAACCAGTTCAATCGTTGGCATGGACGCTGCCCCCGCGCGTTTTTTTAGCTCCAATAATTCGAAATGACCGCGTCTGACCCGGGCATAGGTTTCGATATTGGGCGTGGCAGAGCCTAAAATCAAGGGGGATTGGTGGGTTTCAGAGCGGCGTTTCAAGATATCGATGGCATAGTATTTCGGACGGTCTTCTTGCTTGTAACTCGACTCATGACACTCATCCACTATCAATGCGCCAAGATTGGTAAATGGCGCAAAACAGGCGCTTCTTGCGCCGATTACAATCGGCACTTCCTTGCGGATGATCTTCCGCCATTCATCAAATTTTTCTCCCTGTGACAAGCCGGAATGCAAGATTGCCACCTTCTCCGCAAAGCGACCTTTGAAACGGGAAACCATCATCGGAGTCAAGGCGATTTCCGGGACTAAAAAGATCACTTCTTTTCCCATGGCAATCACCGCTTCAATGACTTTCAAATAGATTTCCGTCTTCCCGCTTGAAGTCACTCCGTGAAGAAGAAAAGTCTGGGATGAATCGATTTTGGCCATGATTTTGTCGTAAGCGGCGACTTGTTCAATATTTAAAGTAATCTCTTTGTTCAGGGGGGGATTCAACGAAAATAAGGAACGATAGGCTTCATCCTCCCTGATGTCAACGATTCCTTGTTTCACCAAACTGTCGATGACACTTGCGGAGACTTTCGCTTCTCGAACCAAGGCGGAAAACGCCATCTCTTGGAGGGGTTTTGATTTTAACAGCGTGAGAACGGTTTCTTGTTTATTGGTATGAGCCAACGTCTCTTTCTCCAAGAGCCGAACCGTTCGCACGGTTCGCATCTTCGCACTCGAATGGATCCGGATGTGTTGACTTAAGTGGCCTGTTTTCAGTTCTTTTCGAATCAAAGCGATTTTTGTTTCCAACTCTTTATCCAAAAGCCGGCGAGGTGTTTCACTAAAATAAGGTTGTAACTCGGCCACAAGCTTCTTGGCATCTTTGACTTCCAATTCCACCTGATATTTCGATTTCAAAGCCGCCGGCAACATGGTTTCGATGATCCGGATCAGACACGTTGCCGTTTCTTCTCGCAGATCCTTAGCTAGTTGAATCAGTTCCGGCGTGAGATAACTCTCGAGATCCATAATGGAAACGATTGGCTTGAGCGGTTGATCCCAATCGCTTGTTTCAACGATTTCCAAGCAGTATCCCATGCGCTTCTGCGGACCAAACATAACGATGACCCGCATGCCGACTTCTAGTTCGTCTTCCAATGAAGGAGGAATGAGATAATCATAGAGTTTGTCAACGATTTTTGCCGGTAGATCGACACATACTTTGGCAATCATACTATCCCTCCTCACAAACTCATTATACCATAACCAGACAAAAATAAATCCTGTTCTCCCTTAGTTGAATCACAGAAAATGCGAACAGAGAATCATCTTGTCCTCCGATTGCTTTTTCTCTTTTTCTTCTGTAAAAAATTAAATCAAGAAATCTCGGAAAAAAAAACGGTATTGTTTGCTTTCTCCGGGATTATTCGTTATAATAAGGCATTATGCAGCACATCAATCACACTACTTGAAAGGAACCTGAAACCCCATGCCCGACTCACTCATTAAAAACAATGAGGTCGGAGTCTTTGCACTGGGAGGTTTAGGAGAAGTTGGCAAGAACATGTATTGCGTGGAATACCGTGATGAACTCATCATTGTAGATTCGGGGCTTTTATTCCCTGACGAAAACTTGATGGGTATCGATTACGTGATTCCCGATTATCAGTATTTGATCGAAAACCAATCCAAAATCCGGGCAGTCTTCATCTCTCACGGACATGAGGATCATATCGGGGGAATTCCCTTTCTCTCCCGTCTGGTTCGCATTCCCGCCATCTATGCCTCCGGACTCAGTTACGGACTGATCCGCGCCAAGATGGAAGAACATTCCGGCACTCCTATCAACCTCCAGGAATACCACGAATCCGACATCATTCGTTTTAAATACCTCTCTGTCAGTTTTTTCCGGACGAATCATTCGATTCCGGATTCTTTTGGCATCAAGATCTCCACTCCGGAAGGCGTCATTGTCCACACCGGCGACTTCAAATTTGATTTCTCACCGACTTCCACCGATTCCAACTATGCCAAAATGGCAAGAATCGGCGAAGAGGGTGTGTTGTGTCTTTTATCCGATTCCACCAACGCCGAACTGGATGGCTTTTCTTTATCAGAAAAAGTCGTCTCCGAAAATATCCGCGAGTTGTTCGCAACGATTTCTGGGCGCATCATCATCTCCACCTTTGCCTCGAACGTCCACCGCATCCAACAGATCGTTGAAGCCTCGGTCGCAACCAATCGCAAAATTGCCGTTTTCGGACGATCCATGGAAAAGAACATCGATGTGGGAATGCGCTTAGGCTATGTCAAGGCACCACACGGATCCTTCCTTTATAGCCGCAATACGAATTATCTCAAACAAAAGGAACTCACGATTCTTTGTACCGGCTCTCAAGGAGAACCCCTGGCCGCACTCACGCGAATCGCGAATGGGACCCACCGGCAAATCTCCTTGATTCCCGGCGATACGGTTATCTTATCTTCTTCTCCGATTCCTGGAAACCAAGAAAGCATTAATAAAACTGTCAATATGCTCTATAAAAACGGTGCGACAGTCATTACCCAGTCTCCGTTCGCGGATGTGCATTCCTCCGGTCACGGCGGTCAAAACGAACTCAAATTGATGTTAAAACTGATGAAGCCAAAATACTTCATGCCCATCCATGGCGAATACCGGATGCAACTCATGCATGCACGACTCGCTGAAGAAACCGGAGTTATCAAGGCGAACATCTTCATCATGGAAAACGGTGATCTCTTGGCAGTGTCCAAGATTGGCGCTCGGATTGCCGGGAAAGTCCCGGTATCCGATGTCTACGTCGATGGATCAGCGATTGGTGAAATCGGCTCCCAAGTGATCAAAGACCGGCGCGAACTCGCCGAAGATGGCTTGTTATCGATCATCTTGTCACTGGCACTCGAGCGTCGGGAAGTGGTTTGTCACCCATCGATAGTCTCTCAAGGATTTCTCTTCATGAAAGACGAATCGCAAATGATCAAAGAGCTTCAAAGTTTAGCGCTCGATGTGACCGATAAATATTTGGCACCCGGTAAAAAAATCAATATCAACGTCTTGAAAACCGACCTCTCCAGAACGTTGTCCCGTTATATCCAACAAAAAACGGATCGGGAGCCGATGATCATGCCGGTCATCATGATCACCTAAAATATAGGGACTCTAGTGAAAAAAGCACCAAAAATAAGACAAAGAAAAACCCGCACAAAAGGTCATATATAAGTAAGAAGAATTGTAGACACAAAAATACATTTTCGTAAAAACCCATTTCAGCAGGATACTGAATTGGGTTTTTAATTGCAATTGAGAGGCTGGTCTTGAATGAATAAAAGTATGCTATGTCGCTTTATATAGCTTGTCGGATATCGCTTAGAAGCGCCTCAATAAAATCGCTCAAAATATAATTGGGAAAGGAAAGATTGACACATCATCGGCTCTTTTCGCCGTCGAATACTTCATGATATGAAATTCGATTTATTTCTTGCGCTTAAAAAGCACATTTTCAGCTTTCCACAACAAATCAAGGGATCCAACAAAAAAGGGACTAGTTTCGTCTTTGAAGATACGCCAATCTTCATTTTCTTACAGTCCCTTTTATTCTTATTTGTCTATTCGTTTACTTTGTCAGTTCTTCTCTCTTCTCGGTCGTTGATCAAGGCATCAATATGATATCCTCGGACCGACACCATGGCCAGAATCAACCAGACAACGGGCAGTACACAAAACATAATTTTGATGGCGAGCGGACTCTCCAAGTGCGGTTGGATATATAGCCAGGTCTTATCAATTTCCAACCCAGCAAGATCCAGTTCCCTGAACCACTCAGCACCTGGCTTTGCGGCATATAAAGACAAATCCAGAATTGGGCCAATGATCAAGGTCGCAACCCCAATCCCCATTTTTTGTAAGAAGGATGCCGCTCCAAAATACGCGCCTTCTTTTTCCGGGTGTTCTTTGGTCAAGACACTGATGGCATCGGGATACATCCCATAGGCGGTGAGATGGATGTTCCCCATCCCGAGGCCTAAAATAAACACCGCGATCCATCCCCACCAAGGGAAAGAGGCCATTGCTTCTAAAATGCCAAAAGGAACGATATATACTTCTCCTTGGAAAGCCAAAGCCACTTCTTGAAAGGGCAACTGTGGCAAAAAGGCAAAAAGCAGAAAAGCCACAATCCAGCAAAAGACGCCAGCGATGAGCGTCAGCTTCTTGCCAATTTTATTCGATATCGCAATCCATAGCGGCACTGACAAAAACCCGAGCACCAACACACTTCCCGCAAGTGGCAAAAAGAGTTCAGGGGACAAGAGCCAATAATTGACATAATATTGGATCGTATCCTGGAGGACAAAGATCGCGGCTAACGAAAACATGAATGCCAAAGCGGCTTTGCGGAACTGGGGTTCCCGATAACAGCCGATGAAATCTTGATACCATTTGAACTTTTTGTTCTCTTGGGCATGAGCAGGCGCTTTTTCCTTGGTGAAAAGAACGCAAAACACCAGAATCAGAACCATGAGTACCCCGAATATGGCAGAAATCAGGATAAACTGTGATCCGGAATGCGTCAAGGTCACATCGCCCATCAAGAGATCCGGAACGGCGACCGCAATGATTGTCGCAAGAATCGTCGCAATCATTCTTGCTCCAGTCAGTTTGGTCCGCTCCCGGTAAGAATCGGTCATATCATTGATCAATGCGATATAAGGAATATAGGCCAGCGTATAGCATAGATAAAAAAGCAAATAGATGATCAGTACGAGAAAGCCCTTGAGGTACATGATGGCCGTGAGCGCTTGAGCTTGGAGACCGAGGGTTTCGGGAGACAGTGTCGCAATCAGGGTTGAAATCCCGAAGATTCCAAAAAAAGACAAGGCGAGCGGAATCGCCGAGAATAAAATGAGAATTCGTCTTCTGCCAAACTTGGAACGGATTCGATCGGCATAATGGCCAACGATGGGATCGGTCACAGCGTCCCAAATAAAGCCAATAAACACGATCGCTGAGGCAATCGTCCCGGTGAGTCCCACCACATTCGTCAAAAATATCAATAAATAAAATCCGGTAATTGCCGTTCCAAAGGTAAACGCCATATCGCCGGAGCCATAGGCTGTTTTCGCAATCAATGGGATGTGGCCGTTATTGAGATGTTTTTTCGACATGTCCGTTTCCTTCCTCGGGAGTGGTTGAGTTCGGCAAAACAACCTGCTTCTTACCGTTTGCCACGTCCTTGAAACCGAAAAAGATGGCTTTCGTCACTTCCGCATCTTGAAAGGCGTCATGACGTTGGTTATCGAGGGGCTCTTCAAAATACATGTTATAGGCATTGAAGAGACCCAAATCGTTCTTAAGTCCAAAATAGGTTTTGTGGAGTTTCAGTAAATCAAAGAATTGCATCCGGTGGAGAAAGTCTGCGCCGCCGAC
>JAAYZB010000237.1 GCA_012515085.1 Acholeplasmataceae bacterium | reverse complement strand
CTGGTGAAGCCAGAGGGGTTTGAACCCCCGACCCCCTGCACGTCAAGCAGGTGCTCTCCCGCTGAGCTATGACTCCATGCGAGAGATATTATATCATGTGACAAGACAAAAATCAAAGATAAAATACCAAAAAACAACTCAATGCGGGCGACTTAATCTTGTTGATTGTCTTTTTCTTGATGTACCACAATTTGTGGAAAGGGAATTGAGATTTTATGTTTATCAAACAACATTTTCATTTCCCGGTTCAATCCACGCAGAACGGATCTTTTATGTAATTCCTCTGTTTTTGCAACGATGCGTAGCACGACGCTAGAATCCGCTAATTTTTCTACTCCGAAATAAAAGGGACCTTCGACGATTTGAGGAATGTTTTCTTTTATGGCAGAAAGATTCTCTTTGATGATTTGTTCCACTCTCTCGACATCTTCATCATAACTGATCGAAATATCGCAAATTGCCGGTGAGAGCGAGGCAGAGGTGTTGATAACACCGCGGATATCGGAATTATTGATAATTTTGATGTCGCCATTTAAATCTTCAAACTTAGTGATTCGAATCCCGATTTCCCGTACAACCCCGCGAAAGTCTCCTAGTTGGACCACATCACCAACTGAAAACTGTTTCTCAAAGATGATAAAAAGACCGCTGAAGATATCTTCAATCAAGCTCTGTGCGCCAAAACTTATGGCCAAGCCAACGATCCCTGCACCTGCCAACAACGTGGGTGTCTGTACTCCCCAAGCAGAGAGGATAAGAAATATCGCAATGATTCCCGCTAAATATTGGACGACGCTTTTCAATAGGTTTCCAATGGTTTCGCTCCGGTGTCCTTTTCGAGTAAATATGGAAACCACAAGTAACATGAGTTTATCCAGTATCCAAATAAAAACAATGATTGCCAAGCATTCCAACAAAATAACATAGTTGTTTACAAAGAAATCACTTAAGTTGAAGAATTTGCCAATCGAATTATTAATGATATTGGCAAAACCGGAATTGGGAGCGATAATGGGCGCAAAAATACCAAGAAACAAGAATACGAAAATTATCGATGCAATAATGATAATACGGGTTTTTTCTTTTTTAGACTTTTCTTTGAATTTCATTTTCGTTCTCCTCTTATATTTACGGCTTGATCGTTTCTAAAATGCTTTGGTTCGTATAGATGGTATCGGATCGCACACCAATATGGATTTGATAATTAAGAATATCCGGTTTTGAGATGACAAAAACAACCGTTTTTTCTGCGCCAGATGGAGTAAATCCACTTTCTCCTGATGCGAGAGTATATTCATATTCCTCTTCAATCGCACTCACGAGATAAAACCCTTGTTGGAAATTATGCGCAGGATCATTCAGCGTGATGGTGACTTCATAGCTCGTCAGAGTTTCGATAATGGATACACGATAAGTAAAATCAGGAAGTGTGTGAACGGATAAAATTGATAGAAGTATATTTTATTTGATTAACGTCTGTGGATTGGTATAACTGGCAGTTAATTCAAGAGTATAATCGGTATCAGGTGTAAGCCCCGTGAACTCGATAGTTTGCGAATCCGAATGGGTCTGTTCTAAAGCAACCACTTCAACCTCCCGAGTTTGAATTATTCGCTCAGAGCGTTTTAGCACGATCTGATATTGACTATCCGAACCCGAAGATGAATCTGGATAGAAATAACACGCGAGGCTTTTCGCATCAATCCGAGAAAGATCAAAGGATGTCTCCAAATGGAAGGGGGTATAAAAGGTGAGTTCGTCGAGAATCACTACTTCGTTGTCCCAGCGCGACCCTTCTAAAATCAGTTTTACTCCGACATTATAATTGGGGATTTGCGCTAAAATCACTTGGGTATCAACGGCATTGATAACCAGAGATTCCATCACGACGGGCTCTGTTTCCGATGGATAGATCACTCCATAGAGGAGCCGGATCTCTTGAAATTCCGATTCGGGATCATGAATGAAAAGACCGATGTCGTATTCCAGTTCCCATTCTTCCGGAGGGCTAATCAACGTCTGAGAGCGGATGGCTCCACCAACCCGTGATTCGGTCTTGAATTGTGTAGAGGCAAGTTTTTCTAGGCCGAATCCTTTGTCAGCCATAATGGCAATCTGATACATCGTATTCGCCTTTAAATTGGCAAATGATGCGGTGGTTCTACCGCAATCCAAACTGGTTTCTACTTGTTCCAACTGATTTTCCAATACCGCTTTTAAGGTGCCTGGCAAAATCGCATTATCTTGATCGGTCACTTCCACCTGATAAAAGACCTCATTGGCATAAGCTTCAACGCGGGTCAAGGTGGCAACAGGGCTTTTGGGTACCACGACAACCATAATTACAACGACGCTGATGGTCACCGCAAACGAGCTCATCCAGGATTTCAAGAATTCCAACCGCGATTTTTGTTTCTGTTTTTCCAAAAAATCCTTCATTCGGGCCAAAAAATTCACCTCCCTTTTGGACATATTGTATTCTTTTTTGGAAAGCCCCGCAAAATCTTCTTCATATCTTTATGTAAAAACAAAAAGGCAATATCCGAAATAAGAATACTGCCTCAAATAGACACTGGTCGGAAAGACAGGATTTGAACCTGCGACCTCTTGGCCCCCAGCCAAGCGCTCTACCAAACTAAGCTACTTCCCGATCGATACTATTGTATCAAATCATAACGAAAAAAGCGAGTAATTTCTCTGAGATATCAATCGAATTCATTGCAAGAGTGCATTTTCTGATCTAGAGTCCTGATTCGTTATCAAAAAAATAACGTCGATCATGATCGACGTTAACAGAGTGTAGACAAAGTACCTTTTCGGAGGTACTTTTTTTTGAGTTATCCACAAAAGGGCAAAAAAAGGCAGTTTTATTTATCCGAGGATATATTCTGACGCCAAATAGTTTGATACACTGTAATTG
>JAAYZB010000035.1 GCA_012515085.1 Acholeplasmataceae bacterium | reverse complement strand
GTCGGTGCGATTGCCCTCTATGATGCTTTGGAATTGGAGAAAACGGCATCCCTTTCTTTAGCGTTGACAATGGAAGCCTTGGAAGCGATCATTGATGCCTTTGATCCGCGAATCGCTTCGCTCAGAGGACATCCGGGACATATGGTGGTCGCAAACCGCATAAGAGACATATTGAAAGGAAGCCGGTTGATCACCAAAGATGGAGAAAAACGAATTCAGGATGCGTATTCATTGCGTTGTGCTCCGCAAGTCCATGGAGCGTGCATTGACGCCATGGAACACGTCAAAACGATCGTTGAGCGCGAGATGAATGCGGTGACGGACAATCCGATCATGTTTTCGGATTCCGAGGAGGTCATCAGTGCCGGCAATTTCCATGGAGAGCCGCTTGCACTCGCTTTTGACTATTTAGCGATTGCCATTAGCGAACTTGCGAATATCAGCGAACGGCGAATCGAACGTCTTGTCAACTCGGCACTCTCCAATGGGTTACCATCATTCTTAGTTAAAAAACCCGGAATCAATTCAGGATTCATGATTGTTCAATACAGTGCTGCGGCTTTAGTAAGCGAAAACAAAGCGTTGTCACACCCGGCGAGCGTCGATTCCATTCCCTCTTCTGCCAATCAGGAAGACCATGTATCGATGGGGACGATCGCTGCCCGAAAAGCAGGGACAATTCTGGAAAATGCCACCCGGGTGATTGCCATGGAAATATTCACTGCCTGTCAAGCCATCGATTTTCGTGACCCCGAAAAGTTAGGGATGACGACAAAATGGGCTTATGGAAAAGTTCGACGACAAGTTCCATTCATCAAAGAGGATAGCATTCTATATCCTTACATCCATTTGCTGGAAGCACAAGTGAAAGCTCATGAGTATGTGCCAGAAATGACCAAGGAGGGCTGATGATCCGATGAATCGAGTATATACCTTAGCGGATATTTTTCCGGAATTGCCGGAAATGCCTCCGTTTGTACCCGGTATCCGGCGGGCTCCCAAACGTGATTTTTCTTTATCAAAAGCAGAAACAGTATTAGCGTTAAAAAATGCTCTTCGCTATATTCCTAAAAAATGGCAAGCCATTCTTCGAGAAGAGTTTTATGAGGAATTATTGACGCATGGCCGTATTTATGGCTATCGTTTTCGTCCGAATGGCGAAATATCTGCCAAATCCGTTGATGATTATCCTGGAATCACTTTGGCAGGCCGGGCGTTTCAAGTGATGATCGATAACAACCTTGATTTTGATGTTGCGCTCTATCCATATGAATTAGTCACTTACGGCGAAACCGGCAGTGTGATGCAAAACTGGATGCAATATCACCTCGTCAAAAAATATCTTCAAGTGATGAATGACGAACAAACCCTTGTGATGATGTCAGGTCACCCATTGGGATTGTTCGCATCTGCCAAAACAGCTCCTCGGGTGTTGATGACCAACGGGTTGATGATTGGTCAATATGACAATCTGGCGCAATTCAACCGAGCCGCCTCACTTGGCGTGGCAAATTATGGGCAAATGACTGCAGGTGGCTGGATGTACATCGGACCACAAGGGATTGTTCACGGGACCTACTCTACGCTACTCAATGCCGGAAGAAGCAAACTCGGGATTTCCGAATCCGACAATCTCGCAGGAAAACTTTTCGTATCCTCTGGATTGGGTGGCATGAGCGGTGCCCAGGGAAAAGCCATAGAAATCGCTGGTGGAGTCGGGATCATTGCCGAAGTAGATTATTCCCGGATCGAAACAAGACATCATCAAGGCTGGGTCCATGAGATCGTTCACACACCAAAAGAAGCTTTTGCTATGGCTTTTCAAGCGAAAGCAAAAAAACAAGCCATTGCTATCGCCTATTATGGCAATATCGTTGATTTGCTGGAATACGCCGTGACTGAAGAGATCGCCATCGATCTTTTGTCTGATCAGACCAGTTGTCATGCCGTTTATGACGGTGGATATTGTCCAATTGGAATGTCATATACGAAACGGACCGAAATGCTGCAACAGGATAAAACTGAATTTTGCCGATTGGTGGATCAAACTCTAAAAAGACATTATCAAGCCATTCAATCGTTGATCGAACACGGTACTTATTTTTTTGATTATGGGAATAGTTTCCTGAAAGCGATCTTTGATTCCGGAATCAAAGAAATCTGTAAAAACAAAATCAATGATTTGGATGGATTCATCTGGCCTAGTTATGTGGAAGATATCATGGGACCGATCTTATTTGATTATGGCTATGGTCCTTTCCGTTGGGTCTGCCTGTCTGGCAATCCGGAGGACTTGGAAAAAACCGATCAAGCCGCCATGGAAGCGATTGATCGTTTTCGCCGATTCCAAGACAATGACAATTATCTTTGGATTCAAAATGCTGCCAAGAATCAATTGGTGGTTGGCACGCAAGCCAGAATTTTGTATCAAGACGCTTATGGGCGATTGAAAATCGCGCTCAAATTCAACGAAATGGTCCGCAACAAAGAAATAGGACCCATCATGTTGGGAAGAGATCATCACGATACAGGAGGAACGGATTCGCCTTTTCGGGAAACTGCCAATATCAAAGATGGATCCAACGTCATGGCAGAAATGGCGACTCAAGTTGCTTTAGGAAACGCTTCAAGAGGAATGACGCTGGTGACGTTGCATAACGGCGGCGGCGTAGGCATCGGGAAAGTTGTGAACGGGGGTTTTGGCATGGTGTTGGATGGATCCAGCCAAACGGACGAGATACTAAAGACTGCCATGCTTTTTGATGTGATGGCCGGCGTCTCTCGCCGAGCTTGGGCGAGAAATCCGCATGCCATCGAAGTGGCGAAAGCCTATAACAAGTTGAACAATAATTCAAAAATCACCTTACCCGAACTGACCGATGAGGACGCCTTGGTTCAACTAGTGGAGACGCGTTGGAAGGAGAAAG
>JAAYZB010000236.1 GCA_012515085.1 Acholeplasmataceae bacterium | reverse complement strand
CCGACGCAGATGGCGTTCTTTCGTGACAATGAAGAGTTGTTCCGGGAGTATTTAGCGAAAAAATAACCATTTATGGGAGAAAAATATATGAGCATCGTACTATCCATTGCCAATCAGAAAGGCGGGGTGGGAAAAACCACAACCGCCATCAATCTGGCCAGTAGCCTGGCCCTTTTAGGCAAGCGGATCTTGCTCATTGATTTGGATTATCAAGCCAACGCAACGACATGCATGGGGATCCATCGCGGCAGTTTTGATAAAAGCGTTTTTGATTGTTTGACGGAAGAAGCGGCGATTCCCGATGTGATCCGCTTGACCGACAACCCGTTGATTCACGTGTTGCCGGCCAAAACGACAGTCGAGGGAATCGAAGAAAAAATCATATTGAATACCAATCGGGATTTTATCCTGCATACGCAGTTAAAACTGGTCAAGGAAGATTATGATTACATTTTGATCGACTGCCCGCCTTCCTTGGGGTATGTCACGACCAACGCCATGGTCGCTTCGGACGGGGTCATTGTTCCCGTCCAGTGCGAATTTCTGGCGATGGACGGATTAACACAGCTTTTGAATACGATTCGGCTGGTACAAGCCAAGAAAAAGGTCAACATGGAAACACTGACGATTTTTGGCGTATTGCTCACAATGCTTGATACCAGAACATCCGCCGGATTTCAAGTGGTGAATGAAGTCAAAACCTATTTTGGAGAAAAAGTATTTCAAACGATCATTCCGAGAAACATCAGCTGTTCGAACGCCACGTTTTATGGCGTTCCGGTCACGGAATTCTCACCGAAAAGCAAATCTTCGATCAGCTATCAGCAACTAGCAAAAGAGGTGATTTCCCGTAATGGTTAAACAAGCATTGATCAAACGCGGGTTGAATGATTTAATGTCAGAAAACGAAATTCGCGATCTGGAAAAAGAAGAAGTGATCGAGATTTCGTTGGAGAAGATCCGTCCGAATCCGTTTCAGCCACGGAAACACTTCGATGAAACAGCGCTCGCCGAGTTGGCCGAATCGATCAAGACCAATGGCGTGTTGCAGCCGGTGATTGTAAAAAAAATCGCCGACGGGTACATGCTCGTGACCGGCGAACGTCGCTGCAAAGCGTCCCAGCTAGCCGGTTTTTCCACAGTGCCGGCGATCGTTCGCGATTACAACAATCAATATTTGGCCGAACTCGCACTCTTAGAAAACATCCAACGCGAAGATTTGACGATCATGGAAGAAGCGCAAGCTTATCAATTTGCGATCGAGACATTGCATCTCACGCATTTGGAACTTGCGGAAAAAATAGGGAAGAGTCGGTCGTATGTGTCCAATACATTGGGGATTTTATCGCTTCCGGCATCGGTGATTGACGAAGTGAACCAAGGCAATCTATCGATGGGACATGCCCGGGCGTTATCCAAGTTGAAAGACATCAACCGGATCAAGGCGATCACATCACTGATCATTGAACATCAACTCACGGTTCGGGATATCGAACAAATCGTCAAAAAAGAAAAAAAGAAAAAACAAATCAAGCGTAAAGAAAGCGATCCATTATTGACAAACGAGTTGCACTGGATCAAAAGCAATTGGTTCAACGATCCACCTCTCAATAGCCGTGTTGATGTCAAACACAACCAACTGGTCTTTACGTTCGATGATTTGGATTCCATCGAACGATTCAAAGCCTGGTTGAACCAACGAAAAGAGTCATGATATGGAACAAATCAATATCAAACTTGGGGATGTCGTTATCTTAAAGAAAGGACATCCCTGCGGTGAAAACCGCTGGGAGATCGTCCGATTTGGAACCGACTGTAAAATCAAATGTCTGGGATGTGGGCGGATCGTATTGATCGATCGGCCGACTTTAAAAAGAAGAATCAAGAAAGTCTTGGAGGGACACGATGAAAAAATTGCTGGAAACGATCATTCAGTACCGCGATGAACGCGGCTGGAAAGAACGGGATACACCGGATTCATTGGCCAAATCGATCATCATCGAGGCAGCGGAGCTTTTAGAAAATTTCCAATGGGCAGATACGCCGCCTGATCAAGAAAACATCAAAGAAGAATTGGCTGATGTCTTGATCTATGCCTTAGCGATGGTGTCTGATCTGGGATATGACCCCGAAACAATCATTAGGGAGAAACTGAAAAAAAATAATATAAAATACCCTTT
>JAAYZB010000034.1 GCA_012515085.1 Acholeplasmataceae bacterium | reverse complement strand
TCTGGCGTCATGTTGGACGAACTATAAAGAAAAATCATCGCAAATAAAAGAACGATGTTTTGTACTAGTGCAGCAGCAATTTCCGAGAAAGATTCCCACCAATCGGCTAGAGGCGGCATCGTCTCCACTCCTTTGAGGTTTATTATATCTCAAGACAATTATCTTGACAATGGCATCAAAAAAAACTGATAAATATCACACACATCACAAAGAACAATATTGGTTGATCTAGCGGGTGTTTCCCTCGTGCTTCTTAAGGGCAAAGTTTCATCTTCCGTTCATTAAAAAGGGATGATGGTTGATCAAATCCTTAAGCAAGGCTGTGTTACCGTGTCCCGGATATATCCGGATCTCCCGGCTGAAGTGATCTCTCAGATACCGTAGCGACTGATAGAGTTCGCGTGTATTTCCCGTTGCGAGATCGGTTCTTCCTACCGAATCCGCAAACAGTGTATCGCCTGTGAAAAGCGCCTGTTCCATCTGGTAACAGGCCGATCCGGATGTATGCCCGGGAGTATGATGCAACCGAATCTCGTGACCTGCAAAGGCAATGCGTTCTCCATCTTCTAATGTCTTGATGAGCAACGATTCTGGCAGATGAAAAGCAGCACCAAATGCTTGGGAATAATTCAGTTTGTCATCGGAGAGGAACGCTTTGTCCAACCGGTGAATCACCACTAAGAAGGAACGTGTTTTTGCCAAATATTGGATGTCACGGATATGGTCATAATGTCCATGCGTCAAGAGTACAGTATCAAGTTCCCATCCATGATCATCCAGATCATTCGCAATCGCTTCTCCATTAAAACCGGGATCAATGACGCACGCCTTATTCCTTTCTATCAATATATAACTGTTCTGTTCCGCTAGATTATTGTGATAGATTTTAATCTTCATTGCCGACTCCCCGTACTATAAAGATAGAAAAGATAATAAGAAAAAAACTTCAATATATGAAGTTATTTCTTTTCCCGATGAATGGTTTCTTTTTGACAACGTGGACAATATTTTTTGACTTCCATCCGATCGGGATGGGTTTTTTTGTTTTTTGTCATGGTGTAGTTTTCTTCTTTACATTCGCTACACTTTAACGTGAATTGAACTCTCATTCGGAAGCCTCCAATCGTACCTGTATTATTTTACCTGTGAAATCGAAAAAAATCAAGGAAAATCTATTGTGAGCAAAGCAGAAGTTATTTTTTAGGCGGACATGGGAAGAAGACGGATGTCCGCCGTTTGTAATCCTGAAATTCTGGATGATCCGCATATTTCTTTTCAAGCAACGGAATCCCGGACACAAACAGCAACAAATAGGTGATGAGCAACGGACTGAAGAGGGCATAAGGACCATAGTCAGCTCCTAGAACGACAATCCATAATCCCCACCAAATCAAGGTTTCTCCAAAATAATTGGGATGACGAGTATATTTCCATAAGCCGGATTGCATGATATGCCCGCGGTTTTCTGGTTTTTTAATAAACGCTCGCAATTGTGCATCTCCGATTGCTTCAAAAAAGAGACCAATCAAAAAGACAATTCCACCGGGAATAACCAGCCATAGAGGTGATTCTTTGGTAGCTGTATAGGCAGCCAAAATCGGTAATGAAATCAATGACATGAACCCGGCCTGAGCCATGAAGACCCGAAAAAAGGCTTGTATGTAAGGATTCTTCCCTGCCCATTTTTTTCGCATATCCTGATAACGGAAATCTTCTGGCTTCTTGAAATTCCGGATTGAGATATAGAAAAACAAGCGGAATCCCCACAATGTTGTCAACCCCGTCACCACGAATTGAAATAGATAAGGTGTGCCTACTTTTATCCATTGGTAAATCAGGCTGTACCAAGCGATCACCACAAACCCCAAACCCCATGCAATATCAACAATTGCGTTGTTTTTTTTGATCTGAGCGATCACGAAAAAAATCGAAAAATATAGAATGAGACAAAGTAAAACTCCTAGCAAATACAGCCAATCCATCTTATTTCACCTCGGTTTTGAAAGTCAATGCGACGCCAATCGCCCCAATACCGGCATTCATTGCGACAATGGGCGAAATCGTTGTCGTGAAAAGGGGTTTTTTTCCTGTGATTTCAGTGATACGCTCTGCCAATTTTTGCGCACGTTTCGGAGCTAATGCATGAACCATTCCGAACTGATCAACGGGTGCTTTTTTGATCAATTTTAAAATTTTCTTCTCGTTTTGATGCAAACTGAAGGCTTTTTCCCGGATGATGCCGCCACCTTCTGCATCTAAGGAAATCACTGGTTTTAAGTTCATGAGTTTGGCAAGTAGGCCTGTCACTTTCGATACCCTGCCTTGTCGAACCATGTATTTGAGCGTCTTGACCGATACATAAATCCTGGTTCGGGCGATAACCGATTCAAGCGCCTTTAAAACCGATTCAAGTGAGGCGCCACTGGCTATTTGTTTAGCTGCTTCCAACACAACCAATCCTTGAGCTCCAGAGTTTTGTCTGGAATCGACCAAGTGAATTCTTTTTTCGTCTTGTGCCATGTGAAGGATCGCATTGTAGGTGCCGGAGAGTTTGCTGGCAACGGTGACAACGATGATGTCATCATAGTGGTCGAGCAAAAACTCGAGTGTCCGTTCAATGGTTTTTGGATCCGGCTGTGAAGATGAAAACTTCTTGGTTTGCGGCATTAAGTCATAGAAGGTGTCGGTCGTAATCGAGAAACGGTCGATATAAGATGTGTCATCTACCATCAAGGACATCGGTAGTCGATGTATTTGGTATTCATCCATTATTTCAAGTGGCAAATCCGCGATGGTGTCAGTGACGATTGCGATCCGAGGATGACTAGCGGATATCGCTTGTTGCTGACGAATCATATCATCTACTTTTTGCTCAACGATCTGACCGTACTCTCGAAGTTTCAAAAAGAATTTCTCAGGGAAATCCGTGTGGATGTGAATTCGCATTTTATCCGAATGACCAGAAACAATTAAGGACGATCCCATTTCTGCTAATAAGGATTGAAGATCGTGACTGGACCGGTTCACATGGATCAGCAGTGCTTCGGTACAATAACGCTCTGTAACGACCATATCATGACTGACAACAATGGCTTCAACCACAGGAGCAAGATTGGGCGTTTCTGTCTTCCCGGTTTCCAAGTAATAATTGATCCCCTCCAAAAAGGCTGTGAACCCTTCGGCTCCGGCATCGACGACCCCATTCTTCTTTAGTACTTCCAATTGCTCAGTCGTCTCTTTTAACGCTTGTTTAGCTTGTTCCAGACTTGTTTTGAAATACGAGTTAAAACTAGTTTGTGGTGTTGTGACCTCTGCAGCTTTGCGTAATATTGTCAAGATCGTGCCTTCTACAGGATTCATGATTGCTTCATAAGCTTTCTTGATTGCGTGTTTGACCGCATCCATAAACTCATCAAGCTTCACATGTGTTTTCCCTTTTAATTTTTCTGAGAGACCATTAAAATATTCGGAAATAATGATTCCGGAATTGCCACGGCTACCGCTTAACGCCGCCGTTGCAATCGAATCCATCGTTTCCGAAAAGTCCTCGGATGGAAGTGCCTCATTAATGATCGTTTGCATCAAATAGGACATGTTAGACCCCGTATCCCCATCGGGAACGGGAAACACGTTGATGTTATTGAGATGATGTTTGATGCTGATCAATTTTCGCGCACCGCTCAAAAAAGCATGGTAAAGGTCATTCCCTTCAAACGTTACAAATTCCATATAGCTTACCTCACAATGAAGTGTGTGATGACCGACACTGCTCCGCCGAGAAAAGTGCCCCAGACAAGATCAATCAATGTTATTTGCCATGGCCATCCTTTCAACGTCGCCAAATTCGTCAAATCATAAGTTGCATAAGCAATAAACCCAAACAACATCCCTGCTAGCAAAGCATAAGACCAAGAGGCTTTTGCAATTGAAGGATCGATGACAAAAAAGACAATTCCAACGATGAAGAGCAAGTAAAAAATAATGGCAGGAACCCATCGTACCGGCCCCATCAAATCGCCTAAATATTGAGCATACAACTTCTTGGCGATCAATCCAAGCCATAAAATATCAATAGCAAAAAAAATCCCGAGTGCAATTAAGTAATACTTCATAAATGGCATATTATCATTCTCCCTTAGGTATTAATTTTACCATTTTCTGATTGTTTTGTATATTCAGATGCCTAAAAAAAAGGCTATTAGCCTTTCTTTTCGTCTGCTAGTTGAGTTCTGGTACGATTTCTCGAAGTTTGTCGCTGACAAGGCGGTATCCTTCTTGGTTAATATGCAATCCATCCAAAGACAATTGTTTTGACAAAGCGCCAGTCGAATCCGATAAAACATTGGTTAGATCGATAAAGGTCACATCCGGAATATCTTTGAGTCGTTTATTCAACACAAGAATGTCCGAGTTTGACCTTTTTGACACCGTCACCGGATCAATATCCGGATTGACAGGATAGACGGCTTCGCACACAATCCGGGTATATGGACAATGATCACGTATTTGTAAAATAGCCTCTTGAATTCGGTTAAAGATTGCCTCGATGCCATCGCCAAGCAGCACCAAATCATTGGTACCAATCAGCAATATCACACACATGGGATCAAGCGCATAGACGCTTTCCTCCATCCGTCCAAGTAATCCTTGAGAGGTGTCTCCGCCAATTCCGCGATTATACACTAATTTTTCGGGAAAATATTCGCCAATTGGATAATCTTGAGTAATCGAATCACCCACAAAGACGATCCCCCCTTTTTTCACATGGTTGTTCAAACCTCGGAAAATACGAGTTCGAACCTCATAACCATTGATCATAAAAAGAGCTAAAAGATCCTTTTCCCCTTTTTTCTTCCCCATCAGAAAAAAGAGGGCTCCAGTGCTTACAGTAAGAACTGACATGACCACAGAAATGATGATTTCGGTAATCATATTTTATCGCCACCTTATTCAGACTAATTGGTTTTTAGTTTTCTTAACGAATGTCTTCTTCATTTAGTATACTGGTTTCTGATTCCAGTGCCTCAATGTAAGGCTGAAACAAAGGCTTCAGATACCTTGCCTCTAGCCAAGCAAACAACCCAATAGAGACGAGAATAGTCCCTTCAAACAAAATAAATAAACACACAACCGCTGCCAGAGATCCAAGCATAAAAAAAGAAACTACCGGATTTTTGGCAAAAATCAAGAAACTATTGCGAAAAAGGGCTCGAAGTGAACCACTTTGAAATATCGCCATGACGGGATAAAGATACAATAGAAAAAGGATTAGAATGGTCCCGGTCACAATTACAGAAATCATGAGAATAAGTTGATGGTTTGTGAAAGCGATGTAAAATGATAAAGCAAGCAGGAAGCCAGTTCCTACAGCAGCAAGCCATATCAGAGTGCTTTTGAAAAAATCATCTTTAAAAGCAACCCAAAAATCATGGAAAACTGCCACATGACGTTCTTTATCGGCTAGTTTGTATGCAACGTAATGGAGGGATTTGAATGCTGCACCAAACGTGATTCCAGCCCCAAGCAGGACACATACCAGAAATATCATATTGAGCAATACATGGTCCATCACTTGGCGGTAGCACTCTTTGAACGCGCCTTGATGCATCACTAGCCTCCTACTTCCTTTTTTAACAGATTCGTTTATGCCGCTACTTTCTTTTTACCTAAGAACAATACTAGAACAACCACACCACCGGCAACAACCACAACTCCAGCCACGATCAACACGATGATTCCGGTGGACATGGGCAGTTCTCCCGAGAGTTCAAGCGTGGGGCTGGTCACATAGATCATTTTTCCAGTGCCGTCGCCATCAACGGCTGCGGGATCAAAGTGTTGCAGTTCTTCATACTCTTCTTCGCCGATCGTCAACGTATAGTTTGCCAAAACGGAGATATCGTTCTTCGTCACATAGCCCGTCAGGTCATCCGCATTATAAATATCGTTATAGATGCCATCGACGGCCCAATCCATCGTCGCATTGACGATATCCTTTGATTCTGAGAATGTGCAAGTCGATCCGCTGCAAGTCCAAGTTGGTTTATCTTCCGCATCAAAGTCGTCCCAATCCATTGTCGGCGACAAATCGACCAGTAGTTCATATTTGTCCAAAAAATCATCGAAATCATCAAAGGTATAAGTCATCGTGAAGTAACGATGATAGCCATCCGTTGTCATAGCCTCAACGGTAATAAAGTCGGGAGCGTTTTCTTCCAACCACGTTTGGATCGCTGGGAGTCCTCCGGTAATATGTTTGTTGTTGATGACGGCTCCTTTGGATTCAACGCCTTCTGGGTCATCTGGATTGGGTATGGGTGTTGTCGACAGAGTGTCGTCCATCACATCGAGCACAATCGTCCTTGTCCCTCCGCCGGCTTTCGTGTCAAACACGGTATCGACGCCAATTTCGCCATACCAACAACCAGTGAGAGTAAATACTGCCAGCAATAAAGCAAAAATCATAGCCAATTTCTTACGCATTTTGTTTCCTCCTTTTATCATATAAATAATATTTTTTATGTTTCTTCGCCCAAATAGAAAACAAATTTATTCAAGCGCAAAGCAACTATTGTCACAATCAGCACCATCACAAGTAAGATCCAGGCCATGGCGGAAGCCATACCCATGGCATTATCATTCATCATCTTGTCAAAGAGATAATATGCGTAATAATATGTGGAGCGAGACGGACCACCATTCGTCATAATATAAGCGATCGTGAAAACTTGGAACGAGCCGATCAACCCCATGATGAAGTTGAAGAAAATGGATGGCGTCATGAGTGGCAAGGTGATATGAATCGTTTTTTTGAACCAGCCTGCGCCATCGATTTCAGCCGATTCGTATAATGTCACTGGAATATCCTGCATTTGCGCCAGATAGAT
This sequence comes from Acholeplasmataceae bacterium, assembly GCA_012515085.1. Taxonomy (GTDB): domain Bacteria; phylum Bacillota_I; class Bacilli_A; order Izemoplasmatales; family Hujiaoplasmataceae; genus JAAYZB01. The sequence continues at coordinate 17,176 of JAAYZB010000034.1, read as the reverse complement.
GACCATTGATCCCCCGGCTGTCCATAGCCCCATCAAAATCAAAGTCATTTTCGACATGTTTTGATCCAAATACCACCCTAAAGGTTCCAAATTGAAAAGCTTATAGAACGGAGACAACAACTGGTTGATCAATCCAAAATTGGGTTGAAACAACCAGAGCCAAAGCAATGTCATGGCCACAACCGACACGACATTGGGAAGATAAAACATGGTCCGATAAATACTCATGCCTTTGACTTTGCTGTTCAAGAGCAACGCGAGAGCAATTCCGACAATGATTCCCAAAGGAACGGCTATCATGACGTGATATACCGTATTTCCTAAGCTCTTCCAAAATAAATCGTCGTTCGTAAACAAGATTCGATAATTGGTGAACCCGACCCAAGTGGGTGCAGAAATCATGTTATAGTTGGTGAAACTGAAGTAGAGCGACATGAAAATCGGAAAAATACCCAGCACGATCAGACCGATGAGCCAAGGAGAGGCGAACAAATAACCGATGTAGTTTTCTTGTTTTTTTAGCTTTGTGACAGAGCTGGTTTTCACCACCCTTTCACCTCACAATCAATGGGTTGCTTCCCAGTTTTCTTTCTTTTGAAGGTAATTTGCCCTAGCTGCAGCCAATGCTTGTTCCGCGGTCAATTCTCGATTTAAGGCCTGATTATAATAGGGTTGCCAGTCATTCCCGTGCCAAGAAGGCGCATAAGGTACGTAGCGTTTGTCTCTGGCATAAGCGACTTCTTCCAATAACCGCGTCATGATCGCGTTTCCTTCGGCGACTTCTTCCATCGCTTCTTGATGGGCCATGAGCCAACCATTAGCCGTCGAAAACTCTTTTTGGACCTCTTTGCTCATCAAATATTTGAGAAACTCCCAAGCTCCCGCTTTTTGGTCTTCTTCGTTCTTACGATTGTCATAGAGCTCCACTGAGAATCCACTTCCCCAATTCACTCGAACTCCGTCCTCATCCGGAAGCGGGATCGACGTCACTCCATAGTTGAAAGTCGCTCCGGCATTTTGGATGATTTGATACAATCCGTCGACTTCCACAATCATTGCGACCCGCTCACCAGCAAACACGTTGATTCCGAGCATCGCATTTGCGTCTCCGAAAGCCACAAGTTGATTCCGGGTATATTCCGAATTGAAGTCAATCATCCATTGGAGTACATCAATGTGTTTTTGCGTATTCAACGTCGGATTGAGGTCATCATCAAAGAAATCCAGACCGCATTGCCACAAATATCCATGATAAGTAGCGTTTCCATACGTTGGATCAAATCCTAATTGCTGGATCACGCCGTCCTCATCCACGTCTAATTGTTTGGCAACCGTATGTAATTCTTCCCATGTCGTCGGCACATCCGCTTCGGTCAAACCCACTTCCGCAAACATGTCAAGGTTGTAATAAAGCACTCGAGTTGTGGCGGTGAAGGGAAGAGCGTAGAGATCGCCTTCATAGGTCGCAAAGTCTAGTTGACTTTGATACAACTCTTCGATGTCGATCCCATCCGGATCCGCATCAATCAAATCGCTGATGTTGTATAGAACACCAGCTTCTGCTCGAATCGGGACGTCGTCAATTGTGGAAAAACCAATATCGGGTGCCGTCTTCGAGGAAATGGCAACCGCGATCTTGTCCCAGTAATCCCAAAAGCCAAAACCCGTTCCTTTGACGGTGTACAATTCTTGGGATTCATTGAATTCGTTGATGATCTGTTTCGTGGCACTGAACGATTCACTCCCCACTGGAGACATGTGCCAGAAATCAATTATCACCCGATCGGAAGTACCGCCGTCACATCCGATAAAAAATACTCCCAGCAAGACCAAACACAAACTGATAATTATTTTTTTCATAACTTCCTCCTACCCTTTGATTCCTGTGAATTTTATACCTTCGATAAAGGTTTTTTGGGCAAAGAAAAACATGATCAATGTCGGCAACATGATCAAAATGGAGGCGGCCATCATCAGATTGTATTGACCGCCATACTGGGTTTGGAAACTTCTCAATCCCAGAGCCAAGGTCCAGTGATCTGGATTGCTCAAGAAGATCAACGGGCCGAAATAGTCATTCCAAGCACCCATGAACGTAAAAAGCGCTACGGTTGTGATTGCCGGCTTGGATAGCGGCAACATGATTTTTATAAAAATCTGAAAATGATTCGCCCCATCGATGATGGCACTCTCTGTTAATTCCTTGGGCACGCCCAAGAAGAATTGTCGGGTCAAAAAGATGTAGAAAGCGGCGCCGCCCCCAAAGAATGCTGGCACGATCAAGGGTAGCCTTGTTCCAAGCCAACCTACCCAGTTATACATCACATACGTCGGAATCAAAATCACTTGGATTGGCAACATCATCGTCGCTAACATGACGATAAACCACTTGTCTCGGCCCTTCCAGCGAAGTTTTGCAAATGCATAAGCCGCAGTCGTGGCGCTGAAGACCGTTCCAATAACCACAAGCACTACAACAATCAAACTGTTCTTTAAATATAGGAAGAAAGGAATTCGCTGCATAGCCAAAAGGAAGTTACCCCATTGCGGTGTTTGTGGGAAAAACACTTGAATTCCCTGTAGCAGTTCAGCTGGCGTCTTGAGCGCAGTGAACAGCATCCATAAAAACGGAAACACAAAGACAAAAGAACAGGCAATCAAGACGATATGTAAAATGATTGCCGTGATCAATCTTCGACGTTTTCGAGATTTATATTTTATTTTCACCACCGTGGCCTCCACAGCACCACCTCCCTTTATAAGGTTGTCGTGTCTTTTAGCCGGATGAACCTAGGGCTGTAGACATCCGCATTTTCCATGTTATGAGCAAACGAATAGGTATTGACATTGTAAGACACCAGCACATCGACACTTTTACTCAGTTGGGGATGGGCTTTGGCGTTATAGGCATAGGTTGTTTTACCCAGCATTTCGGGCTCCGGTTTATGATAAATCACTTGCGGTGTCGAAAACTTTCCGACAGGAGAGTCGCCAATCGCGAAAGCGATTTTTGGCGTATTGGTATCATAGGTAAACACCGCCAGATATTTTCCTTTAAACAGTCCTTCTTGAATCCTGGACACGGAGAATTCGGTCGAGATATGATCAATGAGCGGCGCCGATTTCAAAAAATCCCATTGCCACTCTTCACCATCAAAAAATTCCCAAGCATCAAAAAATTCAATATCGTCCGGTTTGACCCTTCCGGCAATCATTTGGCGTAAGCCCATTGTCGTTTTATAGCCATAGATGTAGATGTAGCCATCGGGATTCGGAATACCAGATTGAAGCGTATGAGCCATGATGGCTCCTCCGAAGGTGTAGTCACTCCCGTTATGAAAGGCACAAAACGGCGTTTTTTTCTGCGTTGCCTCTTTTGGCACAATCCGTTCTTCGCGAATTGGCACTTTTATCATCGAAATGCCTTTGATCGCAAACTGCAGTCCTTCTGGTTGATCCAAATCCGTGACAACCAAATATGGGAAGAAATATAAATGATCCTGGATAATCACACCATCTTGTAGCCAGATATGGGCGTGAGCGGGTTCTTTTAACAAAATTGATGATGCATCCGCGTGGATGTCCCTAATCCATCTATCTCGACTAAAGAAACGGACTTGTCTTAAGCCAAACAGTCCTTCATGGGCATCGTCGTCATAATTTCCGATCCCTGGTCGAGGATTGATATCAAATTTAAAATAGCGAAAGGATTGATTGGGAACAATGACGGTTTGGTCGGAGAAAGAATAACTCGGTTTCAGTTCATATTCCCCGATGAAAGTCCAATCCTTCTTGTTATCCGATCCGAATAAATGAAACACTTTGACCCCACGACTGGATAGCTCGGAACTATCCAAATGAAAATAATTGGTGATCGCGATTTTGTCGATCATTGTCTTCTGCTGAAGATCAAAACAAAGCCAAAGTTCTTGAGGGTGATAACCGCTCAGCCAACCTTCATTGGCTTTTCTTTGGTCATACAAACAGACGTTCTCCGGTATCGTGCCATTGAAATCACTTTCCGGATCGATCGTAAAGTATGAAATGATTGAGCCTTCCTGATTTTGATTCAGGTGGAACTTCACTTGATCGGTTTGTTTGTCGAGATACGCTAAACTGTTATTGACCATAATCAGTGGACCAAAGCGCTTTTTTGTCAATGGATCGGTCCTGCCGACAAGGGTATCACCAAAAACGAAAAGGTTCGTGGCCGGCTCGGTTTGATCGAATTGGTCATTCCCAGAAGTAAGATTGAAGGAATAGATCCCATCTCCCCCTGCCCAGCCTTGCTTTTGGCTGAACTGATCTGTCCAAAGGGGATCTTTCTTGGCAATATAGCCAGGACCCAAAATGATTTTTAAGCGTCCTTTTTTCTCGACAAACAATTGAATCTTGTCGCCATAGGTGACTTTTTCCAAAGTCTCTTCGCTTTTCACTCCGTCTGCCGTGATTTCCAAATCCCGATAAGGGATTCCTTCCAAACGCCAAATAGGATAGATTTGATCGAGCAACACTGTCTGAATGCCCGCCTCAAGCTTGATATCCTTGATGGGTTCTCCAACTTTCATGGAACTCTCCTCCTAAGGTTTTTTGACTTCAATGACGCGGATAAACCGGGGATGATAGATATTAACGTCGACAAGAGCTGACAATATCGTGGTATTGACGTTATATGAAATAAGATAATTGCCGTAAGAGCTGAGATGCGGATGCATTTTGGCATTATACGTCATGCCGCCGCGAAGCGTGACATGCTCTGTGGCTTCATAAAGTAACTGGAAGGGACTAAAAGGACCTTCTGGATGATCAGCCAATGAATAGACAATTCGCCCACTTGTCGTATTTTGTTCAGCCACCAGCATATATTTCCCTGCAAATGCTCCGGAGGGAATCAACGTGACGGATAATTCTGGGGAGACACCCTCAATCAATGGCGCTGAGTGGACTGGGTTTGAACTCCAGCCAGTTCCGTCATAATAAGTCCACGCGTTGAAATTTTCAAATTCGTCGGCCAAGACTCTAGCAACCACCAAATGCCGACCATTCAAGTCTTTATATCCATAAACATAAATATACCCGTCTTCTGAAGTGTGGTTCATCACGCCGGCGCCAAAATAAATTTCTCCGCCATCAGGGGCAATGCTCATCAAGGGTGTCGATCGATAAACGGCCTGTTCAAAATCAATTCGCGAATCAACAATGGGGACTTTGATTAAACCGATACGCGTCACTCTAAATAAAGAACCTTCATCTTTGACGAGTAACGGAAAACAATAGAAATAATCACCGAGAACGATACCATCTTGAAGCCATAAACGACCGGTCAGCTCATTTCCCGTAACCTCAGGAATTTGGTCAGTCGCCGTTATTTCCGCAAACACCGGATTCCCCGATGAATCTAGAAATAACAATTTCCCAAGCCCAACTCGATTCGAATCATACCCGGATAAAATACGAATTTTCAAATACCGACATGTTAAATCCGTTAATGTAACACGTAAAGACATCGGTTCTTCCTGTGATCCGGAAGCCTTTTGGATAGAACGCACCCCAAGCGACGTCCAATTGATGCCATCATTGCTGGATAACAATTCAAACTCCTCGACTCCGAGATCAGGAATTTCGTTGAAGTTCCAGAGATAGATGTCTTTTAGGGCGACGGCTTGATAAAAATCCGCAATTAGTTCTAAATGATCGGTGTTTGGCGATAACCAACTGATTCCGTTTGCTTCATTTGTCAATAACCCTTCCGGATCAAACGAGCAATTTAGCCCGTCGCTGTCGAGTAGGTTGTTTGCGGGAAAGCCAAGATAATAATCGGGAAGAAAGGGGCTTTTCGGAATTTGTTCGTCGGTAAGCCCATAGACAAAGTCCAAGCCGGAACTGACCGGAGTTGTACCATCATAATATGCGAATGAATTATTGATCATGCGATTGCTTTGACGGAGACCATTGCTCGGGTTGACGTCTCCAACCATGGTATCACTGAAGATAAAGAGCGTTGAATCCGAAGAAGCTCCCAACGTATCATCGCCATTCAAGTTAAAGGAAAAGATGCCATCCGCTCCGGTCCAAAACTCATAGCGAAGAAACGCATTGGTCCACTCCGTTTCTTCTTTGACAATTAGGCCATCGCCCAAAAATAATCGTAGATCCTGGATTCCATAAGCATCCGCCCCGGTTGCCGGGAACACCAAGCGCAGATAACGGGCACTCTCATTCGAAAACGGAATGATCGTCGTCTCCGGATCCAAAATCTTGTTTTCGACCACGCGGTTATAAAAGATGCCATTAAGAGAAAAATCGATGGAAAGTGTTTCTATTTTTTTAATTTCATCGTCATTTACCAGGGTCAATTTTAATTGTTGGATCGGATATATCGCGTCAAGACTCACAATCACTTGGTGAGTCTTGATTCGAGACTCGCTAAAAAGAAGAGCATGTTCTCTTTCTGGTTTACAAGGATGGATGAAATTTTCAACGCTGCCAGTAATCGTTGATTGTTCGGCTGTTACGGAAACAATGGGTATCTGTTCATTCATCGTTTCAGTGAACTCCCATTCACAAGGTGCGATTGTGGGGTAGGTAACATCACTTTGACAAGACAGAAGCGCTGCCATAAATACCAAAAGGATGAGGAACTCGGCTAGTTTCTTGATATTAGCCACCTCCTGAAATCGCTTTCTGGTTTCAGTTTAGCACAGTTATTTGTGTTTTACAATACATTTTCAATACATTTAATCATATTGTTTTAATCGAGCATAAAAAAATCGCAAAAAATCACTTTTTGCGATAAGATATGGATGTTCGATACTCATAGAGAAGAGAATTATAAAAGGTCTCGGTATATTCAATCAAGCGATCGCGTTCATCATAACTGTATCTGGTTCGTTTCAATTGAGGTGCGTCATAATAGATTTTTAATTTGGCAGTAATGTCTTTTGGTGCTTTGACCGCACTAATTTTTTCTTCAAAATGATCAAAGAAAACTTGCTTTTTTGCCAAAAATTCATACAGCGATCCCTTGAGCACTTCCGGGGTGATGTCGGTAACAGGCAATAAGTACGTGTTGGAATATAAAATTGGAACCGTATCACCACGAACTCGGCGCAAATTATAAATTTTTTCACCTTCTTTAATGGCAAAAATCTCAGCTAATTTATCATCTGCGGAGATTAACTCCAGCTCTGCTTCTAGCGTTTTGCTCAGCAAACCCATCTCGCGCATTTCGTTGGTGAAACTGCGAACCAGTGTAAAATTGGATAAAGATTCCTTGTTTTGATAGACAACGGTTCCGAACCCGGGTCGGCGAATCAAGTAGCGATCGTTCACTAATTCCTTGATGGCTGCACGAATCGTCACACGGCTGACTCCATACGTCTCAGTCAGTGACATTTCCGAAGGAATCAAATCCCCTTCCTTCCAGATGCCGGTCTGGATTTTTTGTAATAAGTCATTTCTTATTTGAATATAAAAAGGGTAGGTACTGGTCATGTCAGGTTTCATCAGATCACACTCCTCAATGATTATACCATTTGTTTAATACATTTTCAATACGGCTTGAAAAAGAAAGAACACACGGGGAGGGTGTGTTCTTTCTTGTCAACGGACATACGCTTGTATTAGCATGCACTCATCGCGAGAATACTTCGGTTCGATCCGGAATTGTCGAATGAGTTCGGGAATGATAAATGTTTCCGCATAATGCACTTCAAACGGTTGGAAAGTTCCTAATGGATCCGTAATGATCGCCGCTCGTCCCGAAACCAGATTACACTGGTTAAAGGACCCGTGCGTGTTGATGGTGATCGGATCTGAAAAGGTAAATCGATGGGTGTCAATAAATTCCAACTCATGTAGTCCGGTTCTCTCTTCATGGAGTGACAAACGCTCGATCCGATTGATCAAATTTTCTTCAACCCATTCGGTTGTGCGATCATATTGAATGACGTGCTTTCCATGATGGATGTGCACAGGCCTTGGCAAACCGTCAAGTCCAAGCCTTCCCCAGTCCCAGAGCTTAAATGTGAAGATATAAGGTGTTGAACTGATCTCTAATACCATGGTGTTTTTTCCACTACAATGAATGGTTCCGGCGGGAATCAAGAAATGATCGTGTTTCCTAGCTGGAAACTTATTGATGTATTTTTCGTCAGGGAAATCCCCTAATCCGCGATTTGCATTCTCTAAATCTCGGATAAACTCAGATGGAATGACGTTATCTTTCAAGCCGAGATACACGCAACTGTCGGCTGATGCATCCAGAATATAATAAGACTCATCCTGAGTGTATTTCATCCCAAAGGTTTTTTTGATATAGTCCGGCAGAGGGTGTACTTGAAGGGACAGATTTCCCCCTCCCATCGTGTCGAGAAAATCAAAACGGATCGGATACTCCGCCCCAAAGCGATCAACTACTTTTTTACCCAATAATTCCAACGGGCGAAGACAGACCACATTCATTGCTGGAAAATGAAAATCAACCTCATTATAGCGAAAACACAAGGCGTTTTCCTCGGGAACTCCATCGAAAGCCCAAGCATAGTTGTTCTCCGCTTTTGGTAAACTGCAGACTTCCTCCATCCACTTTCCACCCCATACTCCTGGGTCGAAATAGGGAATCAAGCGAAACGGCCTACGGACGATTTCCTCCATCCCGGCCAAATAGCTTCTGCCAGTAATCATGGTATAGTTTTCGGGATGGCTGGCATCGATTAAATAACGGCTGTTTAGGTAATGTTCACACTTTATTCGATCGGCGACACGCCATTCGACAAAGTAACCGCGTTTGAATTTCCGGAGGGAATCCTCGGAAGAATTATCGGCCGTAATGTTGGGCATTCCTTGGCGAAATCTGAGTTGAATCTCCCAACGGGTGATGTCCAGATAAATGAGCTGATCAAACGGTATTTGAATCGCCCCGAATCCATAGACGATCACTTTCCCTTGAGTAGATGATACTTGTGCTTTTACCGCTTTCAACCGATCTTGATCATAAAAATCAGCCACTTGAAACGGACACATCATCCCAAAAACCCGATCTTCGGTAATGAACGGCTCCAACAACTGATTGAGAATTGTTTTTGGTTTTAGGTAGTCTTCAATATTAATAATCAAATCTGCGTGTAGCGGATTCAAAATGGTCTCTCGCAATTTCACGGTGTCACACCCCGGATATACTTCGAAAGCGATCACCCCAGAGCGGATCTTCTTTAGCTCAGAAACAATCGCTAAGTCATCAGGAAATGCGTCATGGTCGTATCCTCGGATCTCGATGACGGGATGTTTGTCATATTCCGAGCTAAAATTCAAATAGGCCACAAGATTCCTCCTTCCGGTTACAACGTCATTATATCAAAGTAATCCCGGGCTTTCAATACATTTATAATACATTTATGTTATTTGTGTATTTTTAAAATAAAAAAAGGGAGAAAAGCGAACCTTTCTCCCGGAAAAATAACACTAAATCATGCGAATTTTAATCAAGCCTTCCAATCCGTTGATTGTTTCCATAACGCTGGGACATAGGTCACCATCGACATCAATGGCGGTTGCTCCAAAGTGCCCTTTTGTATTGTTCAGCAAGTTTGTTACTTGAGTTTTACTTCCAAGAGCCGTGGTGAGTTTTGCCAAGAAACTATCGCCATTCTTATGAAGTAGCAAGAGTCGATGGCGCGATGTTTTAGGCCCGCAATCCAATCTGGGAAAATTGACTGAATTCCGAATGCTCCCTAATTCAACATAACTAACCAATTGGTCAACGGCCATTACCGCACAGTTATCTTCAGATTCTTCCGTCGAAGCTCCTAGATGTGGAATCGCAATCACTCCCGCCATATTGGCGGTTTTAGGATTGGGAAAATCCGTAACATATTTCCGGATAATTCCAGCGTTAATTGCTAGTTCGAGCGCCATATCATCCACTAGTTGGTCACGACTGAAGTTAAGAAGGATGGCTCCGGGTTTCATTGTTGCCATTGTTGCTTGATTGATCATTTTCTTCGTCGAGTCGAGAAGTGGCAGATGGAGGCTGATAAAATCGCATAAGGGATAGACCTCGTCCAAATCCGCTTCCAGCGCCACTTCCATTGGCAATAGCGCTCGCGCTTCTTCGGAGATATACGGATCATACCCGATTACTTTCATTCCTAGGTCAACACAAGCCTTTGCGACTTTTCCGCCAACAGCCCCAAGTCCGATCACGCCAATAGTTTTCCCGATAATTTCTGTTCCACCAAACGCCGCTTTGGCCTTTTCAACCGATTTTGCGATATTTTCATCGGCTTTGTTTTCTCGGACCCATTCAACGCCGCCAATCACATCACGAACCGCAATCAACATCCCAGCCAGCACCAATTCTTTGACACCGTTCGCATTCGCACCTGGGGTGTTAAACACAACAACGCCTTTTTCAGCCATGCGTTCCAAGGGGATATTATTCACCCCAGCTCCCGCTCTTGCGACAGCCAGTAGCTGTGAAGGAATCTCCATTTCTAACATGTTCGCGCTACGGACCAAAATCAAGTCGGCTTGATTGACATCTTCCGTTAGCTGAAAATCCGGCTTAAAGCGATTGATTCCCAATGGAGATATTTTGTTTAAGCAGGCAACTTTCATAGTTGATGTTCCTTTTCAAATTGCTTCATGAAGGCGACCAGCGCTTCAACGCCGGCATAAGGCATGGCGTTGTAGATGGAAGCTCTCATGCCCCCAACACTGCGATGCCCTTTCAAATTATCGAACCCTGCGGCTTTTGACTCCTTGACAAATAAATCATTCATCTCCGCGCTGGCAGTTACGAAAGTGACGTTCATAACTGAGCGATCCTTCTTTTCCACGGTTCCTCGGAATAATTTTGAATTATCCAAGAAATCGTAGAGTAGCTTGGCTTTTTTATAATTCATTTCTTTCATTATTTCTAAGCCGCCCAAATTTAATAGCCATTTAAAGACGAGTCCGCAAATATAAATTCCATAGGTCGGCGGGGTGTTATACATCGACCCTTTGTCCGCATGGATCTTATATTGCAACATCGTTGGCGTAAATGGCAGAAAGTTTTCGGTGATGAGATCCTCACGGATGATCACGATTGTCGTACCGGCCGGGCCGATATTTTTTTGTGCTCCCGCAAAAATCAATCCGTATTTTGACACATCCACTGGTTCGGAAAGAATGCATGAAGACATATCCGAGATTAAAATTTTACCCTTGGTATTGGGGAGTTTATGGAATTTCGTTCCATAAATCGTGTTGTTTTCGCAAATATAGACGTAATCGGCATTGTCAGAAATCGGCAAATCATCACAATTGGGAATATAGGAAAACATTTGGTCTTCACTGGTAGCGATCTTTCGGGCATCCAAATAACGTTTTCCTTCCGCAATAGCCTTTTTTGCCCATTCGCCAGTCACGATATAATCGGCTACCCCATTTTTACATAAATTGAGCGGTACCATGGAAAATTGCAAATGTCCGCCGCCCTGCAAAAACAATACTTTGTAATTGTCGGGGATGTTCATGAGCGCGCGCAGATCATTTTCAGCAGCGAGAATGATCTCCTCATACGCTTTGGAGCGATGGCTCATTTCCATCACAGACATGCCGGTGTTCTTGTAATTCAGCATCTCAGATGCCGCTTGTTCAAGGACTGGTTCCGGAAGAACTGCCGGCCCAGCGGAAAAATTAAAAACTCTTTTCATGTTATCTCCTCTCTTTTTGAATCAATCTGGCTTCCAGATAGTAACGTTTTTCAACGGCCTCGCCTAAAGAAAATGATTTTCTAGGCAAAACTCCATGATTCTTGATATAAGGGAACAATTGATCGCGTTGCAACGGTGGCAATACGATGCCGATAGCATTTTCTTCCGACTCAATAATCTTTTTTAAACTGTGAGTTCCATGAACATAATCGAGGATTGTTTTTGGGTGGGCCTTTAAGTAATCATCAAGAAACTCCTGAACCCATTCGATGGTTGAAAACGGCGAATCGGGTGTCAACGCATACGTACTTGAAGATTTCATCAGAATCGACAGTGTATCGGACCCGTAACTTGCTCGGTGAAGCGCTTCTAAAAAATCATCGTCCGGATCAAAAACCACTCGATGAATTGGCTCAAAGGCCAATCCTGGCTCATAGATCGACATCAGCTCGACCATGGCATAACGTGCCGGATGATTGCTTAGTTCGTTGGCATCAGACTGTGCTTTGATATTTTCCCAACACACCTTCGCGGCCGCTAGGGAGTGATTCCCATCACCAACTATCAACGGGCTTTTTTCCGCCATAGCTTCTAAACGCTCAATGATAGATGTGGCATCCTCAATCAAGAAACCTTGAATCGATCCGCCATCCATATTGAGTTCAAAATCATAGAGTTTACGATATTTAGCCCTCTGCGCTCCCAGACTGGCGATAATTCCTTCAGAATCATCCGCCAATACTAAAACATGCGGCAATTCGATAGGCGCATTTTCCCGTATCAACACCCGCGGTGGGATTCTTTCCGGTACTGTTTTTTCCGATGCGACTATTTTCGCAGACTTCCCCGGAAGATACTCGTATTCGTCGAGATCAATTGCAACAACCAATCCCAAACGCTGTGGCTGATATGGTGTCGTCCGTTTTACTAAAACCAGACCTTTTTCCTTTTGAAATAATCCTGTGCGCAAATACAAAGCCATATTCTCATTGACCTGTCGGATTCTCGCTTCGAAGCCCGCATCCAGATACGCTTCCGGCAATATCAGGTGATAGGTGGATGGAACGTTATCAACTAAATGATGAACTTGATTCCAATAATCGATTTCGCTTGTGAATTGGTCGCAAGCGATGACCGACCATTTATTGAGATCGATGCCCGATATGGGCAATAATATGTCGGGTACTTCCAAAAGAGACATCCTAGACCACACCTTGCTCCATCATCGCCTGATAAATCCGCATAAACCCGGCAATATTTGCTCCTATCACCAAATTCCGATGATCGGTATATTTTCTGGCTTCATCATAGGCTTTGTTGAATATTTCCTTCATAATGTGTGCTAGCTTCTCGTCCACTTCCGCATAAGTCCAGGGATAATGCATCGCATTTTGCGTCATTTCCAACCCACTAACGGCAACACCACCGGCATTCCCTGCTTTTCCCGGCGCAAATAAAATGTCATGATGTTGAAGATATTTAGTAGCTTCGATCGTTGTCGGCATATTTGCCCCTTCGCAAACGAGATAGCAACCATTGGCAACCAAGGATTTTGCCCCCTCGATCGGTAATTCATTTTGGGTGGCACACGGCAAAGCAATATCGCAAGGAATATCCCAAATTGCCAATGTGGACGGATTGTACACCGCATTTGGCCGGTATTCACAATATTGCGTTGAAAATTCCGGAACCGATGCTGTCAATTCTTTCACCAAATCCAAATCGATGCCGTTTGGATCATGAACACAGCCATTCACATCCGACAACCCGATTACCTTTGCCCCTAATTCACGGGCTTTCAACGCGGCATACAGTCCCACTTTCCCTGATCCGGAAATAATGATCCGCTTATTTTTCAAATCTTCGTTGCGATAGACGCGCATCATTTCTTGGACAAAGTATAAAAGTCCATATCCGGTTGCTTCTTTCCGGACCAAAGAACCGCCATACGAGAGTCCTTTTCCGGTCAGTACACCGGTGGACTCATTGACGATTTTTTTATACATTCCGTACATATAGCCAACTTCTCGAAACCCAACGCCGATATCGCCGGCAGGAACATCGGTATCCGGCCCGATATGACGATAGAGTTCCATCATGAAATTTTGGCAAAATCGCATGATTTCCCCGTTGGATTTTCCTCTGGGATCGAAATCCGCACCACCTTTTCCTCCGCCCATGGGAAGTCCGGTCAAGGCATTCTTAAAGGTCTGTTCGAAGCCAAGAAATTTCAGAATGGATTCATTGACCGTCGGATGAAAGCGAATGCCGCCCTTATACGGTCCTATGGCTGAGTTAAATTGAACTCGGAAGCCACGATTCACTTGAATTTTCCCTTGATCATCAATCCAAGTCACTCGGAACTTGACCGTTCTTTCCGGTTCAATTATCCGCTCCATGATACCGTGTTCTTGGATCTTCGGATCGGCCATGACGATAAAATCCATCGCCTCAAAAAACTCTTCGACCGCTTGCAGATATTCTGGTTCTGTCGCATTTCGTTGAGAGACGCCTTTGAAGATTTCATTGAGATACTCGCTTTTAAACACTTGACTCGCCTCGCTTATTATATTATTGAGCGTTCGAATAATTCGAGCGCATCTGCAGCAAACGTAAAAAAAAGCATAATTGGGTCATTTTGCTTGTTTTTTTGATCGGATTGAATTACCGAAAAATATAATCACAAATGAGTGAGGGTTCATAAGAACATTATACAATGGAAGCGCTTAATTCTCAACAACAAAATAACTGAATTTTGTCAGAATTTCTTTTTTGATGCATTCTCTTTGTTTCCTATCCGTTGAATAAATGGCAAAATCCAATTTTCAATCTATTGGTGAAATCGATTTTTCGGAATGTCTACCCACTCTATTTGCGTTGATGATCATTGTCCCATTAACGTTAAATTTTCGCGAAGAATAACGGCCGATTGACGTAATTGTTCCAGTTCGAGATCATTCAGTTTCAATTTGACGACATGATGGACACCCTCATGATTGAGAACTGCAGGCAACCCAATATAAACATCTTTTTCACAATCATAGACTCCGTTATTATATACCGAAATCGGCAAGATTCGATTCTCATTATTAAAAATCGCTGTCGTAATTCGGACAAGCGCCATGCCGATGCCATAGTAAGTTGCTTTCTTCCGCCGAATGATCTCATTCGCAGCGGATTTGACGCTATGATATATGAGATCCAAATCGTCAAATTGAATCTCAGACATGGATTCGATCACGTCCATGATCGGTTTGACCCCCACCATTGCATTTGACCAGCAAACAAATTCACTGTCTCCGTGCTCACCCATGATATAAGCGTGAACGTTACGAACATCGATTGAAATCTTACGGCTGATCTCATAGCGAAGCCGAGCCGTATCCAACAATGTCCCGCTTCCTATCACTTTCGAAGCATCCAACCCGCTGTCTTTCCAGGCCACATACGTCAATATGTCGACGGGATTTGAGGCAACTAAAATAATTCCAGCAAAACCCGAAGCCATGACTTGATGCACCACCGACTTCATAATCAGAGCATTTCGCTTCAATAGGTCAATTCGCGATTCGCCTTCCTTTTGATTGACGCCAGCCGTTATGACAACCAATCCGGCTTCTTTACAATCACGATAATCTCCCGATCTTATCAACATTTTTCGCGGGGCGAAAACCAAACCATGATTGAGATCCATTGCTTCGCCTTCGGCCTTGTTCTGATCCACATCAATCAAGATCAGCTCCTCAATCGGTCCTTGATTGAGTAATGCATACGCATAACTCGTTCCGACAAAACCAGTTCCGATGATGACAACTCTGCTTCGTTCCATGATAGCACCTCCCTCTTGATTCATTGTATCAAACTCTCTCTTGTTCTACCAGTAACACGCCTAAAAAAAAGCCTCTTCAAAGAGACTTTCAACTGACGTATTTATGGAATAATCGCTGAGACCTATCGGTAACGGCGAGAGCCGCCACCCTTACGTCCACGTGGTGAAAAAATGTTTACCACCGGATGTTTGGGCAAATCTTGAGTTTGAGTAATGGTCACTTTGTGCTTGACCTCTGGACTAAAAATAGCTCTAAACGGATGATCTTTGACTTCCGGTATCGCTTGTCCAATGTGTTGTTCGATATCAAACAAAAGCCCAACTTCCTCTTCGCCACAAAAGGAAATGGCGGACCCGGATAAACCGGCTCGGCCAGTTCGGCCGATTCGGTGAATATATGTTTCTGGCACTTCGGGAAGATCATAGTTGATAACGTGTGATAATTCTTCAATGTCCAGCCCTCTGGCCGCAATATCCGTCGCTACGAGCGCTCGGATCTTTTTTTGTTTGAAATGACCAAGAGCCAATTGTCTTGCGGTTTGTGATTTGTTGCCATGGATGGCATCCGCATCGATTCCATTAGCCATCAATTCTTTAGCCACTTTATTGGCTTGGTATTTCGTTCTCGTGAATATCAACGCTGAGACGATTCGGGAATCTTTCAGAATCTCTAATAACAACTTGATTTTGTCATGCTTTCGAACATAATAGACCTGTTGGTCAATCGCTTCTACCGTCGTTTCCACTGGCGTGACCATGATTCGAATCGGATCAATCAAAATAGACGCGGCCAACTCCCGAATATCTTTGGGCATGGTAGCGGAAAATAACATGGTTTGCCTTTTTGTGGGCAACAGACGAATGATTCGCCGAACATCATGAATGAATCCCATGTCCAACATGCGATCGGCTTCATCTAACACAAAATAATCCAGTCCAGA
The DNA here is from genome assembly GCA_012515085.1 of Acholeplasmataceae bacterium. Lineage (GTDB taxonomy): Bacteria > Bacillota_I > Bacilli_A > Izemoplasmatales > Hujiaoplasmataceae > JAAYZB01. Next base: position 707 of record JAAYZB010000034.1, on the reverse strand, counting down.
AAAATCCAAGAACCCTTGTCCATACAAATCGAGCAATCTTCCCGGTGTGGCGACAAGTATTTCCGGTTTTTTCAGTAAAGCGTCGGTTTGCAGCTTTTGTCCGACGCCGCCATAGACAACGACACATTTTATACTAAGTTCTTTTCCATAGATCCGAAATGAATCTTTGATTTGGATGGCCAATTCCCGAGTCGGTGTCAGCACGAGAGTGCGAAGCTTTTTTTCGATCGGTCGATTGAGTCGCTCCAAAGATAGTTTTTGTAAAATAGGAATGGCAAAAGCCGCGGTCTTGCCGGTGCCAGTCTGGGCACTTCCAATCATATCTTTGCCATCCAAAAGAATGGGGATCGCTCGTTCCTGAATCGGTGTTGGTTCCACATAACCTTCTTGAATCAACGCATTTAAAATCGGTTTGATAATTCCTAGTTCGGTAAATTTCACAATATAATTACTCCTTAAAAAAAATGAGAATCGTCTGTCTCCGGAAGAAAGCCTCTCATAAGGCAAGCCCTGCAAAGTGGATCCGGAGAATAGAATATTTCTCATCATGCCATTTGCGAATGGATGGTTTCATTGCATCTTATATTTTAATTATACTTTAAATCGTGTGATAAGTAAAGAAATGTTTCTTTTACTTATCACTTTGGAATTCGAGTAAAGCAATCGATAATTGTGATATTTTTATGAATTTGTTAATTATTGTCAAT